>JBMLRA010000150.1:0-1004 GCA_049241265.1 Chitinophagaceae bacterium | reverse complement strand
ACGATAGTACTATAACTAAAAATCTTATTTTCATTCTGTTTATTATTACTTCCTCGTCACCATCGTCAATATCGTTGCCACGCCCACCAATTCTTCAGTTTCATCAATCATTTCAACTAACCATTTAACAATACCTTTTGGTATATCATTTTCATCTTTGGTGTCTTGTGGTAATTTTTCTTTACAGGTAAAACGTATATAAATTTCTGCACCAGCATAAACAGGTTTTGTAAAACGTAATTCATCAATACCATAGTTTAATAATACAGGGCCTAAATCGCTGCCATCAACAAATAAACCTGCAGCAGCACTCATTATAAAATAGCCATGTGCAACTTGGCGTTCAAACATTGTTCCTTCAAAATTGGTAAAGGTTTTATGAGCATAAAATTGGTCGCCACTTAGGTCGGCAAATTGGTTAATGTCTTCTTCTATTATCAGTCTTTTATCCGTTATTAGTTGGTCGCCAATATTTAATTCTTCAAAATATTTTCTAAATGGATGAATACCATCGTGATTGCCTTTGGCATATTGTTGATACACGTTGGTAACAGCAGTTAACATTGTTGGAGAGCCTTGCACAGCCACACGTTGCATATAATGTTTTACACCACGTATGCCACCCATTTCTTCTCCACCACCTGCACGTCCTGGTCCACCATGAACCAGCAATGGCAAAGGACTTCCGTGTCCTGTACTTTCCTTAGCACAATCACTATTTAATACCAAAATTCTACCATGATGTGTACCAGCACCAATTACATATTGTTTAGCATTTTTTGAAGAGGCTGTTATAATACTACTGCACAAACTGCCTTTTCCCATTTTGCTCAGCTCAATGGCATCTTCGATATTTTTATAAGGCATAATGGTGCTAACTGGACCAAACGCTTCTACTTCGTGCACATCGGTTGCTGCAAAAGGATTTTCATTCAACATCAAAATAGGACTGATAAATGAGCCATTGATATTATCTGCATCTATTACTTCAACACTATCTAAAC
>JBMLRA010000149.1:0-1338 GCA_049241265.1 Chitinophagaceae bacterium | reverse complement strand
TCTTACTGGAGGCACTCTTAACCAAGGAGCCAACACCAAAATAGTTGTAGAGCGTAGCATTTTAAGCAAACGTGCTTGGAGGTTAATTGCAGCACCATTAACTGGTAATGGTTTAAGTTATTCAACTTCAAAACAATCGGTGCAATATCAATGGCAAAATCATCAAACAAGCCCTTTAAATACATTAGGAGGTACAGGTTTTGGAACTAATATTTATGGGCCTCAGGGAACAGCAAATGGTTTTGATGATACAAGACCCAATGCAAGTATGCTACGTTGGAACTATGCTGCACAAAATTGGAGTAATGTAACTAATACAACTACAGAGCCACAATTTGGTAATGCAACAAGTGGGAGCACAACTGATTGGTCTAGTGCTAGCAATTATACAGCTATTCCTTTCTTTTTATTTGCTAGAGGAGACAAAACAATTACCACCACAACTGGGAGTAATGCAGGAAGATTAAGAGCAGTTGGAAGATTACTAACTGGGCAACAAGTATTTAATTATCCCGGAGTAAGTGATTTTAATACAAAATACGTTGCAAGTGCCAACCCTTATGCTGCTCCAATAGATTTTGAGAACTTTAGGGCTGGTTTTTCCAGTAATTTAGATAATACAACTTTTTACTTTTGGGATCCTAGTTTAAACAACTTTGGTACATTTGGAGGTTGGGTACAAGTTGTTCGTAATGGAGATGGCTCTTATACCTCAACCATGGGAAGTGGTTTTGGAACAACCTACAGTGGTTCAAATCCTAATCCTAGAATAGTACAAAGTGGGACAGCCTTTTTGTTAAAACCAATTACAAATAATAACGCTACTAGCGTTACATATCAGGAGTCACATAAAGTTTCAACTGTAAATGCTGCAACCAATGGTGCTGGTACATCCACAACTGATATATTAAATGTTGTACTTCTCAATGAAACCAGCAAACCTTTAGATGGAGCAATTGCAAGATTTGGAGCTGGATATAATAAAGGCTTTGTAGAACCTTATGAAGATTATATAAAACTTGAGCAAAGTAATGAAACAGTTAGCTTTAGAAACACTAATAAAAAACTGGGTGTAGAAAGTAGAGGTTATATTCAACAAACGGATACTTTGTTTGTAAACTTAGAAAGAACAAGTGCTGGTACTAATTATAATTTTAGCATTAACCCAAGCAACTTTGATGCAACTGTATTAGATGCAAAATTGGTTGACAAGTTTTTAAACACTGAATCACCAATAAGTTTAAGCAGCAAAACCACTGTACCATTTAGCGTAACAGCTACAACAGGAAGCAATGCAGCCGATAGATTTATGATAGTGTTTAGAGGTACAGGAGCATT
>JBMLRA010000148.1:8231-10298 GCA_049241265.1 Chitinophagaceae bacterium | reverse complement strand
TACAATAAATTTTTATTATACAATTGCTTTAAAATCCACCAAAGGCTTTCTATATAATTGTTTTCATAGGTAATGTATGGATTTTTCAAGTCCACCCAATAACCCATTTTAGTAGTAATATTATCCCATTCATTTTTAAATCTTAGAACAGCTTCTCTACATTTTTTGTTATAATCTTCTACCGAAATTGTTTTACCAATATCTTCCTTAGTAATGCCTAATTCTTTTTCTACACCAAGTTCAATTGGCAAGCCGTGTGTATCCCAACCACCTTTACGATTTACTTGAAAACCTTGCATTGTTTTGTATCGGCAAACCATATCTTTTAATGTTCTGCTAATAACGTGGTGAATACCAGGCATTCCATTAGCACTTGGTGGACCTTCATAAAAAACAAAAGGTGTAGCACCTTTTCGCAAATTAACACTTTGTTCAAATGCTTCCTCTGCTTGCCATTTAGCCAAAATTTCTTTCTCTATTGACGGCAGGTTTAACCCTGAAAATTCTTTATACTTACTCATTTTATGTTTAAAGTTTAAAGTTCAAGGTTTAAAGTTTGATTTAAGCGATGTATTAACAACCTTAAACCTTGAACTTTAAGCTTTGTACTTTTTGGGTGGCGAAGTTAAGGGTTGACAATAAATTATCTTGAAACTGCTTATTTGAGTATTTTATATTTGCTTTAATATAAAAAATTATGAAAATTACTTACTACGGTCATTCTTGTTTTTTAGTAGAAACAGGAGGTAAAAAATTATTATTTGATCCATTTATTAGTTTTAATGAATTAGCAAAGGATATTGATATTAATAGTATCGAAGCTGATTATATTTTGCAATCTCACGGACATACTGATCATATTGCAGATACTGTAGCTATTGCAAAAAGAACCAATGCAAAAGTTATTTGTAATTGGGAAATTCACGAATGGCTCAATAAGCAAGGAGTGGAGAACACACACCCAATGAACATTGGTGGAAAATGGAATTTTGATTTTGGTGTTGTAAAATGTGTTGTGGCACAACATAGCAGTAGTTTACCTGATGGAAGTTATGGTGGTAATCCAATGGGTTTTTTAATAATGAATAAGGAGCATAATTTTTATTATGCTGGCGATACTGCTTTAACAATGGATATGAAATTAATACCTAATTGGTGCAAACTTGATGCAGCATTTTTACCTATTGGGGATAATTTTACAATGGATATTGCTGACGCTGTAACTGCTGCTAGATTTATAGAATGCGATAATATTATTGCAATGCACTTTGATACTTTTGGATTTATTAAAGTTGATCACAAGCAAGTGATGAATAGTTTTGAGGATGCAAACAAACAAGTAAGACTACCTAAAATTGGCGATACATTTTCACTTTAATTATATATTACTAAGCCGTCAATTTTGTTGACGGCTTAGTAATATAAATTGTTAGTTAGCTTTTTTTAATTTGTCTTTAAAAACCTTTTCAAATTTGTCAAGTTTGGGTCTTATCACCATTCTGCAATAACCATAATTTACATTGTTATTATAAAAGTTTTGATGATAATTTTCGGCAGCATAAAAATTTGTGAAAGGCTCTATGACAGTAACAATAGGGCTTTTAAAAGCTTCTGCTTTATCTAATTCTGCCTTATATTTTTCTGCTTTTTCTTTTTGTTCAGCAGTATGGTAAAATATAACACTTCTATATTGAGGTCCAATGTCTGCACCTTGTTGATTAAGTGTTGTTGGGTCGTGGGTTTTCCAAAAAACTTCTAGCAGTTCGTCGTAAGAAATTTTATTGGGGTCGTAAACAATATGCAACACTTCGGCGTGTCCTGTAGTTTTTGTACAAACCTCATCGTAGGTTGGGTTAACTTTATGCCCACCACTATACCCACTTGATACACTTATTACCCCTTCTAATCTTTGAAAGAAAGATTCAGTACACCAAAAGCAACCCTCACCAAAAGTAGCTATGGCTGTTCCTTCTTTTAATTCCACTTTAGTAGTGGGAATTTTTTCGTTCATATTTTTATTTTTTTGTTTTTGAGCACAAGAGATTAGACTAGCTGACGCTAACAGTA
>JBMLRA010000148.1:0-8221 GCA_049241265.1 Chitinophagaceae bacterium | reverse complement strand
TGCGGTATTCATTTTAGAAATAATGCTACTGTTATTTTTTGCATATAAATAATTTTAAAGGTATACGTAGCAAGTAAGGGCTACTTACTGAGATTGGGAATTTTTAACAAACTTTTAAAAGAACACATCTTCAATTAATAAGATTTCTTCTACAACTTCTTTATTTATAATGATAGCAACTACATCAAATTGTATCTTGGTCCATTGTTGGTTTTGAAACAAATATTCTTCAGCTCCTTTTTTTAAAGTGTTCATTTTCTTCTCAGTAACAGCAGATTCAGGGTTTCCCATTTTTTTGTTGGTTCTAGTTTTTACCTCAATAAAATGAAGTTTATTTTCTTTGCTAGCAATTATATCAATTTCCCAATGTTTATGTCGCCAATTTCTTTCAATGATACAATACCCATTTTGCAATAAATAAGCTGCTGCAACGTTTTCACCATTGTTACCTTTATCAATATTATTTAATTTTTTATTCATTTTATGTTAGCATTACCATCTAATAAAATTTTCAAATTAAAAGGAAGCGTTCAAAACTATGCTTGGGGTGGCTATGAATATATACCCAATTTGCTTCATTTTGAAAATAAAGATAATAAACCTTGTGCAGAATATTGGATGGGTGCACACCCATCTGCACCTTCTGTTATACAGCTAAACGGACAGGAAATTTCATTGTTTGATGCTATTAAAGATAATCCTATTTCTATATTAACAGAAGCTGTTTACAACAAGTTTGGTGAGCTGCCTTATTTGTACAAAATTTTAGATGTTAATGAAATGCTTTCTATTCAAGTGCATCCTTCTAAAGTAGAAGCAGAGAAAGGGTTTGAAGCAGAAAATGCAGCAGGTATTCCTTTGAATGCACCACACAGGAATTATAAAGACAAAAATCATAAGCCAGAAATAATGATAGCATTGGGTGAATTTTGGCTTTTACATGGATTTATGACTTTAGATGCGATTGAACAACGATTACAAGATATTAAAGAATTTAATGTTTTACTGAGCATTTTTAAGGCAAAAGGTTTAAAAGAATTATATCGGTTTTTAATGGAAATGAGCCAAGAAGAAGTGGATACAATTTTGGTGGGATTGGTGAAAAGAGAAATACGAAAAAAACAAAATGGTGAATTAAATAAATCAATGCCTGGTTGGTGGGCTGCTAAGGTTTTTAAAGAAGGGGAGGAAGTTAAAAATGTAGATAGAGGTGTGTTTTCAATATATCTGTTTAATATTGTTGGTGTGCAAAAAGGTGATGGCGTTTTTCAGGCAGCAGGTGTGCCACACGCTTATCTTGAAGGACAAAATGTGGAGTTGATGGCTAATAGTGATAATGTATTGCGTGGTGGTTTAACACCCAAACATATTGATGTACCAGAGTTAATGAAACACACTTTGTTTCAACCAGTAATACCTAATATTTTAAAAGGAAATAGCATTGGAAATCTAGAAAAAAATTACCCTTGCCCTGTACCTGATTTTGATATTTCGAAAATTGCACTCAATGCAGGTAATACTTATACAGCACTTTCGTCATCGCCAGAAATATTTATTGTTATTGAGGGTGGGGCTGTAGTCAATGGTTCAAATACTAACATAACCATTAAAAAAGGAGATTGTTTTATGGTATTGCCAAATGAAGATTATAAAATTAGTGCGTCAGGATATTGCGAATTATATAAAGCATTTGTGAGTTTATAATTTCATAAAAAATAATATATTAAAAAAGGTGTGCTACATAAATAGCACACCTTTTTTTGGCTTATAAAACTTTTATTTAACCCCTTCTTCTTTCAAGTAAAAGCATCATCATTAAACCTACTAAAATTCTTTCTTCTTCACCAGGTTCTACCAAAGCTTCATTTGTTAATTGAAACTTTCTTCCAAAAAATGATGCTTGTTTTTTGCATTTAAAAACTAAGGTGCCATCCGGGCGTGTAATATGATATTCTGGATTAAAAATATATCCTGTAAAAATTCCTAATATTGGTATTTCGCTTAATAAGGCATCAAAAACTTTGGCAAAAGGATTGGCTTCCTTAATGTGTAAATCTGGCTGATTATTTTCATCATAAATATCATAGCTGGCTTTCCATAAACTTTTCCATCCTTTGCGTAAAAGCTTGCCAAATGGTTCCCCTTGTTTATTTGTAAATGAATAGCAAGTATTAAAGTCTAACCATTTATCAGCCCTTATATCATACTTTAAATTTAGCTGTGTTGTATCCTCAAAAACTTCAACGTGTTCTTTAAGCTTAAACATTTTTTGTTTTACATAAGCCAATGTATTGCCTAATGAATCTGTTGCAGTAAAGTCGTTATGTAGTGTTCCTATTTTAAATTTAAAATCAATAGGATAAGCATTTTCGTTAAAAAGATTAGTTTGTGACATTATTAGTTTTTTGCAATGATAATGTAAGTAGTTAAGATTGATTAAATCTATGTTTTGGAGTACCTTATTTTATTTTGCAGTTTCTCTTATTGCTTTAAACTCTGAACCATTTTTCCATTTAGGAGATATAGATTGATTAGCGATTTTTTTGCCTACTAAAAACAGCATTTCAATATCTTTAATACCACCATCAAAAGTCCAATTTGCATCAAATTCATCTGCTGGTTTGTGGTAATGGTTTGCAACATAATCTTCTCTTAGTTTTTCTCCATAACCTTTATCTTCACCAATAAAATCTGTGCCACCACTGCAATCCAATGCAGGTACACCAACCTTGGCAAAATTGAAATGGTCTGAACGATAATAATGTCCTGCTTCAAGATGTTCTTCTTTTGAAATATACCTTCCTTGTGTTTTTGCAACATCTGCAACGTAATCTTCAATTTCATTTTGACCTTGCCCTACAATCATTATATCGTTTGTTTTTCCATAGGCATTTATGCCATCCATATTAAGGTTAGCAACAGTTTTAGACAAAGGATAGATAGGATGATGAGCATAATATGCAGAACCCAACAAACCTTGCTCTTCGGCAGTTACAGAAAGAAAAATAACTGTGCGTTCTGGCTTTTGTTTAAGGCTTTTAAATGCTTTTGCAATTTCAAGCAAAGCTGCACTACCACTAGCATTATCAATTGCTCCATTGTAAATACTATCACCTTTTGCATCTTTTTTACCAACACCTAAATGATCCCAATGTGCTGTGTAAATAACATATTCATCAGGATGTTTACTGCCAGTAATTTTTGCAATTACATTGTGCGACATATTATAAACGGCTTTCACTTTTACATTTAGTGATAGTTTTAGTCCCAAACCAATAGCCTTAAATCCTTTTACATTAGCAGTTACTAAAAGAGTTGTGTCTTTACCAGCAGCAGTTAATATTTTTTTTGCAGCATCGCCCGAAACCCAACCCTGCATTGACAATTGTTGTTCTTTACTATTTCTTTTATCTAAAAATAAATTAGATGTACCCCAAGAATTTTGCACCACGCTAAATGGATAAGATGCAGCTTTTGTGTTATGAATAATTAAACAAGCTTTTGCACCTTGTCTTGCTGCTTCTTCATATTTATAAGTCCACCTGCCGTAATATGTCATTGTATTTCCTTTAAACAAAGTAGAGTCGTTTGTCCCAAAACCAGGGTCATTTACCAACACCAAAACAACTTTTCCTTTTACATCTAATCCTGCATAATCGTTCCAGTTATACTCTGGTGCAACAACACCATAACCTGCAAAAACAAGTTCATCATTCTTTAGTGAAATGATGGAATCTGTTTTCTCTGTGGATATAACAAAATCTTCTGTTTTTTTTAATTGTATATTACCTTTTGTAGATGCTACATTCATTACTGCATCTGCATTTGGTGTTATTTCTACTAAAGGAACATCTTGTAAAAAACTATTGCCATTACCAGGCTCTAAACCAATTTTTTCAAAAGATTTTTTAATGTATTCTACAGCTTTTGTTTCACCAATTGAAAATGGCTTACGACCCATAAACTCATCTGATGCTAAAACCTTTATATGTTGCTTCAAACTGTCTTTATTGAAAGAAGATAAACCATCATTTGATGCATCATTATTTTGCTTGCAAGCACAAATCGATAGCATTGCAAATGCACTAATTAAGAATATATTTTTTTTCATAAAATGTATTAAGTAATAAAAATATGGAATAGGTGAAACGATTGTATTTTTTGCTTAATTAATGTTAGTAAAATAAAAAAAAGTTTATCTTCATTTAAAATTTGTAATTATGAGAAAGATAGTGTTTTTAACTGTATTTATGGTATTGTGTGCTTTTTTAGTTAATGCTCAAAATGAAGGCTCAATTTACAAATCGGCAATTGGATTTAAGTTTTATCCTGGGGCAGTAAGTTACAAGACCTTCGTAAAAAGTAATACTGCAATTGAGGCCAATGCTTATTTTTGGCAGTATGGTGCAAGGATTACAGCTTTGTACGAATATCATGGTGATATTAATGATGTTTCTGGATTAAAATGGTATGCTGGTTTTGGTACACATGTTGGTTTTTGGAATGATACTTGGAAAAAGGAATATCCTACAAGAGCAAATGGTGTAGCAATTGGTGCTGATGGTGTTTTGGGGCTTGACTATAAAATTAGTGGGGCACCTATTAATCTTAGTTTGGATTGGCAACCTTCATTTAATGTAATCGGTTATAACTATTTTGAAGGTGGTTGGGGTGGTTTAGCAATTAGATATACTTTTTAAGTAATTGAATGATATTGAAATTATGTAATTATTTGTACCAAATTATATTCTTAATCTATTATTACTAGCTTTTTTGTGGTTGTAATAAAACTCAATGGCATCAATAACTTCATCCTCAACTTTGTTTTCGCTTCCATTGAAAAATAATTGGTGTATGAAGTAACCTGAAATTCCATTTTTATAATGTTCTATATTAATTACTCTTTGCAGAATTCTGTTTTTGTCATTGATTAATTGTTTACTATTATAGTTGTCATAATCTGGATCATATTTAATATTAATGTAGCTTTTAATGTAATTGTCCCAAGTAGTAATTTCTTTATTATTTACCCAAATTCCTGTGGCATCTACTTCCATAAATATTTCATCGTTTTTGTGTTTTTTGGCAACATTGTAAATGCCTAAAGTAGCTAAAAATAAAAAAGAAATTAGTGTTAATATGGAATTGTAATAAAAGATATATACTGTTAAAAATATAAGTGCAAACAAAAAGTAGAATGTTATAATCGCAAACGAGATTGACGACATTCTTCTTACTTCAAATGAACCATTAATATCAAAATTATTATTCATCATTTTTTAAATTACAAAACTAAATTGAAGAAATTTTATGAGATTATTGTGATACTACAAAAACATTAACAATTTTATTTTTTAGATTTCTAATACGACAGCTTTTCAAAAACATTAAAAATAGTGTACACTAATTTTAATGTAATATCCTTTATGTTTTGGCTTTAAATAATATCAATAAATGGTGTATTATCTATTTACTTTTTTGCGTTCTTGACGCAGCAGTTTTAGTCCATTTCCAAATTTATAATAAGTAATCATTTCTAACGAAGGGCAGCAACCAGGATCGCCTTGTTGTAAACAATCGGTGTGCCCTATTAACAAACTATTTTCAATTTTATCTGGAAAAAATCTGCCCGAAGTGTCATTGGCTTCTGTACAAAATCCAAGACTATGCTGTGTGTATTGACTATGGTATTGTAGCATTTTGTTTTCAGTAACATATAAATACATATCTAATCTAGGACGACTACCTTGATTGTAGTAAATAATAACAAGTATATCATTTAAGCTATCATTGTTTAAGTCGCCCTCAATAATACTATTGGGCACTATAGTAGTGGGTGCATAGGTTTCATTTTTTGCATCTAATATATTCAAAACTCTTGCTCCTCTTTGCCATTTTACATCAACCCTTAGTTTTTTGTTAGATAGATATTCACTTTTTAAACTTTGTTTATAGTCCTTGTAATACACTTTAAATAATGAATCTACAATAGCTTTTTTTGCAGAGGCAGAAACAGTTTTTATTTTATTTGCTGTAGTGAATGTTGTTTTGGATTTACCATTTTTTTGTGTAAAGGCTGCAGTGGAAATAGCAACTAGCAATGTAAGTATGAAACTTGTTTTCATATAGTTTTCAACGTATGGTGTATTGCAAATATCGGGGTTTAAATAAGTTTTTTCTTTGTTACTAGTTTGTATTGGAACGTAACAATGTGAATAGCTTTTAGTAATACACAATATATTTGTACTACATAAATTATTACTTCATTGTTTTTATTTTACCAATTGCATTATTACAATAAAACAAGAGTCTAAGTAATTTTATTAAACCAAAGCAAGCCTAATATGAAGTATTCCATCTTTTTTTCATTCATAATAGTTTTAAGTAGTTGCAATAACGAACCTAGCAAAAAAGAAGAAAGTAAAACTGAAAGTACATTTACTACAACTTGCTATTTAGCTGCATCTAATCAAGATACAGTTACACTACAATTAAAAGATAGCAATAGTGTATTAACAGGTACTTTAGACTATCTACCCTATGAAAAAGATGGTACAATAGGGAACTTGTATGATATAAAACAATCGGGTGATACTTTATTTGCTATGTATAAATCTTACCAAGAAGGTATAGAAACTAAAGGTGAAATTGCTTTGCTTAAAAAGGCTAACACTTATTTGCTTACCAATGAAATTTGGGGATCGGGAAATTATAAATTTGATAGCTCCTACACTAACGGAAAATTTATTGATAAAACCAAGATTGCTTTTGATGGCGATACTTTAATAGAGGTCAACTGTAAATAAATACTTCATTTAGCAGTTGGTATGGCAAAGCTAATAAATACCAACTACTGTTTATATGTTTCAATGTTGGTGAAGAACACACAACATTGGCGAAGATGGAAGCAAAGAAAAAGGCCGAAAAAGTGTTGCCAAATTAGTAAATGATTCTAGATATTTTCGTACAGACTAAATCATTTATTATGAAAACATTATTAATCATTCTTGCAATTACAACTATTACATCTTGTACAGTTATTAGACAAGGCGAAGTTGGTGTTAAACGTAAATTGGGTAAAATATCTGATGAGTTTATTGATCAAGGTCCAAAGGGTTACAATTTATTTACCACCAAAATCATAAAAGTACCTACACGTACTGTAAACCTTGGAGTTAGACCAGATTTGCCTAGTAAAGAAGGTTTAACCATTAATACCGAAGTTTCTATTTTGTACAGAATTAAGGCAGAATCTGCACCAGATATTTTAAGAAAAATAGGTATGAATTATGAAACAGAAGTTATATTACCAGTATTTAGATCTGCCGCTGCCGATGTAACCAGTAAATACCTTGCAAAAGATATGCATAGCGGTGAAAGGGCAGCCATTGAAATAGCTATCAAAAAACAAATGAGCGAAATTTTAAACCCAAAAGGTTTTGTAATTGAAAACGTTTTATTAAAAGGAATTAAATTACCTGATGGTTTGGCAAGAAGCATTGAATTAAAGCTTCAAAGCGAACAAGAAGCACAACAAATGGTGTTTATTAAAGAACGTCAACAAAGAGATGCGGAACGTCTAATAATTGAAGCAGAGGGCAAAAAGAAAATTGCATCTATACAAGCCGAAGGAGAAAATAATGCAAAAATTATTGCTGCCGAAGGTCAAAAAAGAATTGCAGAAATTGAAGCAGAAGGTAAAGCAAATGCTTTAAAAATAGAAGCTGCTGCTGTACAAAAAGCTAACGATACTTTAAGCAAATCGTTAACACCCGCTGTATTAAAACTGAAACAAATAGAGGCATTCAGAATTTTTGGACAAAGCAATAACAGTAAATTAATTATCACCGATGGTAAAACACCATTTTTATCGCTACCCGATAAGTTTTAATAAATGAATTTTTTACACCGTAGTTGGTATGGCTAAGCCTACTACGATTATGCTGAGTGCTGTTGTGAAGTACACCAACAGCGGCCAAAATTTACTAATTTTATTATTCGTTTACGAATTCATCCTGTAGCTTTGAAAAAAGCTTTATAATGAAATTTCTGAAGTTATTAATCATTATTTCTTTATTCGGCAGTTGCGATAAAAGTACTAGTAATAATGAAACAGTTAATCAGCTTAAGGGAACACCCATCATTACAACCAAAACAGTTTTAAGCGGTAGAGGAGTAATTTGGGGTTTCGACACTTTACCTTTGGGCAAAATAATTTTCA
>JBMLRA010000147.1:0-10783 GCA_049241265.1 Chitinophagaceae bacterium | reverse complement strand
AAACGAAATTTTATTGTGTAACTCATCATAAATATCTTTCGAACACCTATGGTGTTCTTAACCAACACCACTTAGCCGTTCTATGCAGAACAAACTCTACAAATTTATCTTTTATTTATACAGCGATTCAGATGAATAATGATAGTCTTCTACAAGTAAACATAACCCTGATCTTACTGGAGTATGATGTATACAGTGCAGCTTAAATGTTCTTGGTGAAGAACACCAACAACTTCGAAAATATTATTTAAGGAGCATAGAATTTGAAGCTTTTTATAACTAAGGACTTCAAATAGTTTTTTGTCGCTTTATTCCATAGATATCTGTTTTGGTAACCAAAGATTCGAAAAGCATTTATTTGAATAGGATTTTGCAATTCAATATCTAATTGATAGTACTTTAGAGGAGCATCGTATTCTACTATTTTTGTTAACACTTCATCTTTACTAAAAGCAATAGAAATTACACGAACACTATCCGTTCTTTCGCCTCTACAATGATATGAGAATGGTTTTATTTCAAGTTTTTTAATTAGTGTTTTTAAAGGTTTATTAATATACAATGAAGAACTATCATTAAAATCCTTATTTAAATACATCGAGGTATCATAATTATAATGCATTAATCTAGGTGTATCAGTATCTAAATAAATTGTTTTTGAAAAACAACTTATTTTATTAAAAAAGAATAAAAATGCTTATCAGAATAATTATCTTTTTCATTTTTACTGCAGATAATAGAAAATGAATATAAAGAGTTTTTAAGATTAAAGTAAAATTCCTTGTAAAAAAAGATAAGCCATACTAAAATAAATCAACAAACCTGTAACATCTACCAATGTAGCAACAAAAGGTGCTGAGGAAACTGCAGGATCGGCACCTAAACGTTTTAATAATAATGGCAACATACTACCACTTAATGTGCCCCACAACACAACACCAATAAGGGATATACCCACTGTGTATGCAATTAACAAGTAATGTTCTCCGTAAATTTGTGGTGCTATGCTATGCCAAATAACAACCCTTATAAAACCAATTACGCCTAATACTAATCCTAACATTATGCCACTAGAAATTTCTCTTCTAAGCACACGCCACCAATCTTTAATAGTAATATCGCCTACTGCCATTGCTTGAATTATTAATGTTGATGCCTGACTACCACTATTGCCACCACTACTAATAATTAATGGAACAAATAATGCTAACACTACTGCCTTTGCAATTTCTTTTTCAAAATATCCCATTACACTAGCAGTAAGTAATTCGCCTAAAAATAATACAACTAACCAAGTAACTCTTTTTTGAAATAATTTTAATAAAGGGGTATCTAAGTAAGGCTCACTTAAAGCTTCAGTACCGCCCATTTTTTGCATATCTTCACTAAACTCTTCGTTTGCTACCCATAACATATCATCAATGGTTACAATACCTAAAAGTTTATTGTTATCGTCAGTAACAGGCAATGCAACTCGATTGTTCATTTTAAAAACCTCGTTGGCATATTCTTGGTCGTCATTAACATTTAGGGCTACTACCCTATCATCCATTAATTCGTGAACAAATTTTTCAGGCGAAGCCAAAATAATGTCTCTAATTCTAATGTCATCTAGTAAATCACCTTGCTCATCAATTACATAAATAACATCAATGGTTTCGCTATTTCTAGCATATTTACGAATGGTTTCAAAAACTTCAGGAATTGTATTATTAGCATACACATACACATAGTCTGGCGTCATTAATCTGCCCACACTATCCTCAGGATAACCCAACATAGAAAGTGTAATTTTTCTTTCCTCGGGGTTCAGCATTCTAATTAAATCTCTAATAGCTGCATTGGGAAGTTCTTCTAAAAAATCTGTTCTATCATCGGGTGGTAAATCATTTAAAAGTTCAGCAGTTTTATTAGGAGGTAATTCCTTAATAATCAATTTTTGAACAGATAAATCGAGTATTTTAAACACAGCAGAAGCCCTGTGAATACTCATATTTGCAATAATACGAGCTTCAAAATCGGGGTTATTATATATCAACTCTGCTACATCACTAATATTTTGCTCATTCAAAAAATCAGAAATAGCAAGCTGATTATTTTCAGCAATAATCTCTTCAAATTGTTGTTGCAAACTTGGTAATTCTACATCCAAACTCATACTTGCGAATTTAGGGAAATGAAAAGGTTGAATTTGGTTAATATTAATTTCAGAAGCTAGTCACCAATGTAAATAAGCCTTTTAATGAAATCACTTTTTTCCAACTAGCAATACTGACTGCACTCTTAGCCCCTGTTCATCAATAACAACTTTTTTCATAATTTTTTTTAACCCATCAGGAATACTTTCAATTTCTGCGTCATTTAATGGTTTTATAATTTCAAAAAACTCATCTTCATCATCATAATAACCTACCATTAAATCGTAAACATTGTTTGAGTGTAGTCTCAACGAAAACTCTTTATCTTCTTCGTATTGATTAATTGAAACCACTGCCCATTGATCTTGCTCAAAGTAATCAAACCTAACCTCGACGTGGTTTTGAGATAATAAATCTGTTACTAATTTTTCTACTATTTTATCAGAATGATTTTTTACTAAATCTTGTATATTCATTTTTGGGTTTTGTATTTGTGATAATTTTTAGATATGCTTTTTCAACTAAAATAACCATCTCAATATCTTATTCAATATGATATTCATCTTTTAAGACTACCAATAAATTTTCAACTTTTGTTTTAAGTTCTTGCAGCCTCATTACATACAATTTTCTCAACAATTTATAAATTTTTATATGATTATGGTATTTTTTAAATGCAGCTTTATCTGTTGAAATTAAATAGTTATTATCGTTACCAACAGTGTCTTTTGTGTTGTCATAAATCAAGGCTTGATAATCATCAAAAGCTTTATTGAATTGACTTTGAAGCTCACCAGATGTTATTTGAAATTTCTTAACCTGGAAATCATAAACAGCAATACTATCTGCAATATACTGCTTTTTAATAAGCCTTAAATTACCTGCATTTTTTAATTGTTGAAGTGTTTTGTCAGTGCTTATAAAGTCTCTGTAACCCAATATTCTTTTAAGCGAATGCATTAAATTTGGATTGTATTTATCTGTAATTTGATTAATGTGAGTATCAATTGTGTCGAAATATTGATTGGCACTATTAAAATCGCTGATGGTTAAAGCAATGTTGGCTGTATCGGTTTTCAAATCACTCACTAGCGATATTATATATTGCTTTTCTCTATCAGATTCTATTTTATGTTCCAAAAAATATTCTGCTACAGAACCACAAAAAACAGCAAGAAAAAGCATTGTAAATTCCCAAATATAACTTTTCCAATTCTTTTTTCCGTGTCCGTGACTATGATGATGTACTTCCATTTTTTCTTTTTAAAATTTTGAGCTTGTAAACTAATCAACTGCCTTATGAACTTCGCTGGTAAAATGAAATTTAATATCAGGATTGTTTGTAATTTCTGTATTTAAAAACCATTCACTTTGTGCTAAGTAAACAGGATTGCCATCTTTGTCTTCTGCACTGTTTTGTTGCTTAAATCTAAGAAAATCTTGCAACTTTTTTTCGTCTGTACTTGTTAGCCAGCAAGCTTTATAGAAAGGCAAGGTTCTAAATTCACAAGCTGCACCATACTCCTGTAACAAACGATATTGTATTACTTCAAACTGGAGTTCACCTACACAACCAATAATTTTTTTATTACCACCAAACTGTGTAAATAATTGTGCTACACCTTCATCAGTTAATTGCTGCACCCCTTTTTCCATTTGCTTTGTTTTCATTGGGTCTTTATTCACCAATTCCTTAAAAATTTCTGGTGAAAAAGTTGGTATTCCTGTAAAATAAAAGTTTTCACCTTCGGTTAAAGTATCTCCAATTTTAAAATTACCAGTATCAAATAAACCAACCACATCGCCAGGATATGCATCTTCAATAACATCTTTACTACGTGCTAAAAAAGAATAAGGATTACTAAAACGAACATCTTTATCTAACCTTACGTGATGATAATATTTATTGCGTTCAAACTTACCACTGCAAACACGCATAAAGCCAATTCTATCTCTGTGTTTAGGGTCAAGGTTGGCGTGAATTTTAAATATAAATCCACTAAACTTATCTTCCCCTACTTCTACTTTTCTTAAACTTGTTTCTCTACTTCTTGGCTTTGGTGCAATGGTAACAAAGGTTTCAAGCATTTCACGAACACCAAAATTATTTACTGCACTACCAAAAAACACTGGTGCAATCATACCTGCCAAATAATCCTCAACGTTTAAAGTGCCATTAACAGCTTCTATTAACTCAACGTCTTCACGCAGTTGAGCAGCATCTCTTTCTCCAATTCTTTGTTCTAAAGTTTTATCGTTTACATCGCCCAAAACAATTACATCTTCTGCATCATCAGCTTTGGTATTAGCACTAAATAAAACCAACCCTTTATTATGAATATCATATACACCTTTAAAATCTTTACCACTATTTATTGGCCAAGTCATTGGGTGCAAACTCAATTTCAATTCCTTTTCAATTTCTTCCAATAAATCAAAACGATTTTTACCGTCTCTATCCATTTTATTGATAAAAACAATTACTGGTGTGTCTCTCATTCTACACACTTCCATTAACCTTCTTGTTTGATCCTCCACACCATTTACACTATCAACAACAAGTATTACACTATCAACAGCAGTAAGTGTTCTGTAAGTATCTTCAGCAAAATCCTTGTGACCTGGTGTGTCTAAAAGATTAATTAAATTACCATCATATTCAAATGTCATTACACTGGTTGCAACACTAATTCCACGCTGCCTTTCAATCTCCATAAAATCACTGGTGGCGTGTTTCTTAATCTTATTGCTTTTAACAGCTCCAGCAGTTTGAATCGCTCCACCAAACAACAATAATTTTTCAGTAAGTGTTGTTTTACCAGCATCGGGGTGAGAGATAATGGCGAAGGTTCTTCGTCTTCCTATTTCTTTTTCGTATTTCATTATGCTTATATCCTTTAATAATAAAACCCAGAATACAACAATAGTTTGCTTCTACATTTTATAAGATGGCAAATGTAAGGCTTGTGTCTTTTTTAAGTTCTAAAATACATTGTTGTCTATGCTTTAAATAGTAAAGATTATCAACATTGATTACAGCAGTTTAAACAGCTGGTTTGGTAGATACTTTATAAAGAGTAGGGTTTTAAATTGTTTTTTGTACCGACAAATAAAGCATTTGATAAACTTGCAGAATCGTTAATACAGTCAGATAACAAAGCTACTCTTACCAAAATTTTAACGTATCACAAAATTTGAAGCTATTTTAACTCTAAAGTGATTTCTCCATAAAATTAAGAGGGAAAAGTTTCTACTACTTTACAACAATATCTGATGCCAATTTAAAAAGCAATGGTGCAATACACTTAATTGATGCAGTGTAATGCCTTATAAAAAAATATTCAACGAATTAAAAAAATAATAATTGATTCAAAGAGATTCTTACCTTTCCCCCAAAAATTAAAAATTATGAAAAAGTTCGCTATTTTGATGATTAGTGGAAGTTTTTTAATGACTTCCCAAATTTGTTTTGCACAAACAAAAAAAGCTACAGCACTAAAACCTAAAGTAGCAAAGGTTGAAGCCACAACAAAACCTTTAGAAAAACAAATGAGTGAAGAGGAAATGCAAAAAGCTTGGATGGTTTACATGACCCCTACAGCTGTGCATCAAATGCTTGCACAAAGTGATGGTGAATGGACTGGAGAAGTAACGCATTGGATGACACCTAAAAGCGAGCCAATAAAAAGTAAATGCACCTCAACCAACAAAATGATAATGGGTGGGAGGTATCAACACTCAGAGTTTAAAGGTGAGTTTATGGGAATGCCTTTTGAGGGAATGAGTTTATTAGGCTTTGACAATGCAAAAAAAGTATTTACTAGTACTTGGATAGATAATATGGGAACAGGGACTATGACAATGGAGGGCAAATGGGACGAAAAAAATAGAACGATAAATTTCTATGGCAAAATGGTGGATCCAATGACAGGAAAAGACACTGAAGCAAGAGAAACTTTTAAGTATGTAAATGATAACACTCAAATTATGGAAATGTATGCACCTAATCCTGATGGAAAAGGAATGTTTAAAACAATGGAAATAATATTTACTAGATAAACTACAATCACAATTAAAAGAGGCTGTTTCAACACTATGAAGCAGCCTTTTTTATTATATATTATCGATAATTTCTTCTTTCTTTTTTCGCTGCTCTGCATTATTGAGTAAATAGGTAATGCTAACATTTAATTCAAACCCAATAATTAAAACCATTGAATCAAAAAATACCAATGTCATTATAATCAAAACTGTACCAATTGAACCATACACTTTATTAAAACTAGCAAAATTATTAACCCAATATGAAAATAAAATAGTTGTTACCATTAATAAAAACGTGGCTAGTATCGAGCCTGGCGAAACTATTTTCCAACGTTTATGAACCGATGGTGCAAACTTGTAAATTAAACCTATACCATAAAACAATAAACCTACTATTAAAAACCAACGAACTGCATTCCACCAAGGAATTGTAGCTTTTCGTTTCATACTAAAAAGCTTTTTTAGCAAAACAGCCAACTGTTCTTGTCCAATTAAAATAAGTACTGATGCAATAACTAATAATAACATTAAAAAAGTAAGTTGTATAGCACGCCATCTTTTATGAAATAACCAACCTTTTGTTTGTGCTATTGACTTATCAAATGTTCTAATAATTCCCATCATTGCATTGCTGGCATAATACAATACCAATAAAATACCAAAAGACAATAAACCTCCACGTTGCCTTCCAAAAAAATCGTCTAAAAAATCTTTTACAAAAAGATAAGTATTTTGATTGGGGGTAAGTTCTTTTGTTAGTTTAAGTAACTCAACATTAAACTGCTTTCCTATAGACAAATAAGGTACTAGTGTAAAAATAAAAATGCAGGATGCTGGAATGGCCATAATAAAATTAAAAGATATAGCAGCTGCCCTTTCGTTCAATCCCACTTTATTTATTTGGCGAAAAAAGAATGTTACAACATCATACAATGGCAAGCCTTGAAATCCAGGCAAAATAATCTCTTTGCTTTTTTTAATTACAAAAGCAATTGGCGGAAATTCAACTATTAGTCTTTCTATTTTTGTCAAAATAATTATAAATTATAACTGATTTATATAATACGGTTCACCATTTATTATTATCCATTAACCATTCTTTATTTCCCACTCTCCTTCTTCTTATTCAAATATTCTGTTAATGCTTTTTGATACAATTTAGCGTATTGGTCGTGTTCGGCATAATTGCTACTAAAATGATGATAACCACTAAAATCTGCCTTAGCAACAAAGAAAATATAATCAGTTCTTGGTGCACTTAAAACTGCATCCAAAGTTTTGATAGATGGAGTGCAAATTGGACCAGGTGGTAAGCCTTTATTTTTATAAGTATTATAAGGTGACACAACATTTAAGTGTCCAAATAAAATTCTTCTGAGTGTAAAATCTTTTAATGCAAATTTTATGGTGGGGTCAGCTGCTAATGGCATTCCTTTATTCATTCTATTGATGTACACACTAGCAACATTTCCTTTTTCATCATCTTTATTCGTTTCTTCTTCAACAATAGAAGCAATGATGTATACCTGCAATGGCGTTAATCCTAAACTACTTGCTTTCTGATTTCTGTTGTTTTCATCCCAAAATTTTTTAGATTCTACCGATAATTTTTCAAATATTTTTTCAACAGTTGTACTCCAGTAAAAGGAATACGTATTAGGAATAATGTTGAACAAAAAAGTACTGCTATCTGCACCATAATCGGCAAGTGTATTTGTATTTTTTAAAATGGATAATGCTGTGGCAGAATCTGTAGAAAAATTTTTACCAATCAACTTAGCCAAATCTTCGGGTAATCTAATTTTATTGATAACAAGATTAATTTCAGCTTGCTTGTTATTGCGAAACATTCTAACAATATTTATTAAACTTTCGCCCTTCGCAATTTTAAACTTACCCGTTTTTATCCTTTCCCAAATGTTCAATTGATTGCCCAATTGTTCAAATGCAAAGCTACTTTTTACAACTTTTTTCTCTTTTAACAAATCTATTAATTGTTGCTTTGGCAAATGTTCTTCATCAATTAAAATAGTTACACTTTTTACTTCAAATGCAGTTGCTGAGCCATATACAAGCCATAAACAAACACTACCTACAAGTGCCACCAACAAAAAAAAAGAATAAATAAAACGCTTCATTAGATAAAGATAAGGTTGTTGATAAAAAAGAAAAGATTAACTGAATATTTTTTAGCATTTAGATTTGCCATATTATAGCTAAGCCATATTTTAAAAGAATGGATTTTAATACTAAGTACATACCTTATCAGCAAACTGGTTTCTTTAGTAAAATAGTTACAGACTATTTAATTAATGATGCTACAATTGAACAATTCTATACCCATCCGCCAAACATTGAAGGTATTAAAAAAGCAATTGCCTATAAAAAAGGAACTATCAATAGAAATGTGTTAGTCAATTATTTTAATTCACAATACTTTAATCATCAATTATCTGAATTACAACAACAAAATATCAACTTTTTAAAGCAAGAAAATTGCTTTACAATAACTACAGCCCACCAACCCAATATTTTTACTGGGCCTTTATATTTTATTTTTAAAATATTACACGCCATAAAACTTGCTGATACATTGAGCAACGATTTTCCTGAAAATAAATTTGTACCAGTTTACTATATGGGTAGCGAAGATGCAGATTTGGATGAACTGGGGAATATTAATATTCAAGGTAAAAAGCTAGCTTGGGAAACTGCACAAACTGGTGCTGTAGGTAGAATGAGGATTGATAAAAATTTCATACAACTAATAAAAGAAATTGAAGGGCAAATAGCAGTAAATCCATTTGGAAAAGAATTGATTGATTTTTTTACAAATTCATATCAATTAGGTAAAACTATTGATGTTGCTACATTTGAGCTTGTTAATTTTTTATTTGCAAAATATGGTTTACTTGTTTTGGTACCAGATAATGCTGACTTAAAAAAAGCATTTATCCCTACTATAAAAAAAGAGATAGAAGAGCAATTTTCCAGAGAAGTTGTTGACAAAACAAACATAGAATTAAGCAAACATTATAAAACACAAGCTGCTGGCAGAGAGATTAATCTATTTTATTTGATCGATGATAAAAGAGAAAGAATTGAAAAAAAAGACAACCTTTTTATTGTAGAAAAACTGGGCTTACAGTTTAATTTAGATGAAATATTACAAGAACTAAATAACCATCCTGAAAGGTTTAGTCCTAATGTTATTCTTCGTCCTGTTTTTCAAGAAACAATTTTGCCTAATGTAGCATTTATAGGTGGTGGAGGGGAATTGGCGTATTGGCTTCAACTAAAAAATGTTTTTGAAGAAGTTAACATTCCTTACCCAGTTTTAGTGCTTAGAAATTCATTTTTATTATACAATTCTAATCAAGAAAACAAGTTGCAAAAAATGGATTATAACATTTCAAATTTGTTTGCACCTACAGAAAAATTGTTTACTAATCTAGTTGCAAAACAATCTAGGAACAATTTAAGTTTAGCTAATCAATTAACAGAAACCCAAGCTTTCTATAACGCACTAAAAAATCAAACTGCACAAATTGATGCTAGTTTAACAGCACACGTTGAAGCTATTGCAGTAAAGGCTTTAAAAAAAATTGAAGCCTTAGAAAAGAAATTATGGAGAGCAGAAAAACGAAAATTTACTGACCAAAAAAATCAGTTACAAAACATTAAAGCTGCATTATTTCCAAACGATAATTTGCAAGAAAGAGTTGAGAATTTCTCTTACCATTATTCTATTTATGGCAATTCTTTTTTAGATACAATATTATCTTCTAGCAAAGGTTTAGAACAACAATTTGCACTAATTTCTATAAACAAATAAGCACAAAAAAGCCGCCTAGACAGGCGGCCATTAGTTGATATTACTTCAACTATTAACCCCAAACGAGTTAAATTATTTTTGTACTACTTGAGTTCTCGTTGTTTCAACAACTCTTCCAACTCTTCCAATTAAATCATTTGGTAATCCTACTTGCTGTGCACCTTTAACTAAGTCAACTACAAATTGATCAAAGTCAGCATTGGTAGACTTTCCATTCATTCTTGGGTTTTGTGCAGGATCGTGTGCAGCTACCATACTTTTACCACTATAAGTAAAGTTTTTTGCCCCTGTTGCCACACAAAAGAAATCGGTTAAGGTTTTTTCTAAAGCAGAGAAACCACTTAAATTACCAGCTCCAACTTCAGTTAAAAGGGTGCTAAAAAAAGGTTGCAATTTAGGGTCGCCAGCTATTACAAAAACTGTACTATCAACAACTGTTCTAATACCCAATCTTCCTTTTTCTATCATTCCACCACGTGGATCTGTTACCATTGTGCTGCCACCCAAACTGTCATACAATGTTGGGGTTACTACTGTGTCTTCA
Source organism: Chitinophagaceae bacterium (assembly GCA_049241265.1). GTDB lineage: Bacteria > Bacteroidota > Bacteroidia > Chitinophagales > Chitinophagaceae > CAIVPM01. The sequence continues at coordinate 222 of JBMLRA010000147.1, read as the reverse complement.
TTTTTTTTGCAAGATGTTAATGAGGTTGTTGTAAAAACAAAACCTACAGCTAAACTTAAGAATACTAATTTTTTCATTTTTTAATGTATTTAATGGTTATAAAATTGATGTAATAGATATTAGTTTTTAGCAACGGGGCAGCCTTTCATCATTTCATCTTTACTAGGCATATATCTTACTGCATCGTAATGAAGTTTTTTTGAAAACTGCTTTACCAGTGCA
>JBMLRA010000146.1:28057-30840 GCA_049241265.1 Chitinophagaceae bacterium | reverse complement strand
GAGAATTGCCATTAATGCTTACAGAAAATCAACAATATATACACTACAATAAAGGAAGTGTAATTATGTATGCTTTGAAAGATTATATAGGTGAAGCTAATTTAAACAATGCTATCAAGGCTTACTTGAATAAAGTGAAGTTTCAAGAACCTATGTACACCAACGCAATTGAGTTTGTCGATTACATAAAAAAAGCTACCCCTGATAGTTTACAGTATTTGGTAACAGATATGTTTGAAAAAATTACTCTGTATGAAAATTATGTAAAGAAATTAGACTATAACAAAGTGAATGATGCAACTTATAAAGTGAATATAATCCTTGGTAGTGCTAAATTCTATGCAGATAGTACAGGGAATTTAAAACGAGGGACGGTTAATGATTTTGTTGATATTGGAATTTTCAATAATGAGAAAATAAAGAATAAAGATGTTGAAAAGCCGCTGCTTTTTACAAGAGTAAAAATGGATGCACCAGAAAAAACATTTGAGTTTACCGTAAACAAATTACCTGTAAGTGCAGGTATTGATCCTTACCTTAAGCTAATAGATAGAACACCCAAAAACAACCAATACAAATTTGGTGAAACACCTGAAAAGCCGAATCTTAGTTTAACAGGAAAAGATTTAAGCATTTTGATAGGAGGAAAATAAAGTGATGGATAAATAAAAAAAGAGGCTGTTTTAAAATTTTCTTTTAAGACAACCTCTTTTTTTATAAACGCTCTGCTTTTAGATCTACTTCACCATAATTCTCTTTACATTTTCTCCTTCAATCCCATCAGCTTTTAAGAAATAAACACCTGTTGTAAGGTTGCCATTTTGTTTAAGATTCATTGCAAAGTTGTTGGTGCCCTTTTGTAGCTCTACAGATTGTTTTAAGATAGTTTTGCCTTGTGCATCTGTTAATTCAAAACTCGCTGTTTTATTAGTTTTAGATGCTATGCTAACTTTAATCTCAACACTTGTTGGGTTGGGGCTAACAGACCATTGGCTAGTTGTTAGTGTTGAGTTGTTAGTTATTATTTCTCGTTTTAAAAGAATAACTTTATGTTGATTATAATCTTTATCCCAAGCTTCAATTGCAGTTATCGCATCACTAATTCCTAATTCCAAATTACCCGTTCCTTTTTGTTTTAACACTAAAACAAAAATCTCAGCTCCATCATCCAAAGTTCTTTCTGTTGCAGTTTTATCTGTCCAAAGCATTGAAATATTTCCATTTTGATTTGCTTGTTTGCTGTTAAAATCAATATCAAGGTTATTATTTTCAATGCCAACAAATTCATAGTCTTTGTTGTTAAAATGAAGTGTGTATTGCATTGCAACAATGTCTTTGAAGTTGTTTACTGTAATAGGTATTCTCAACTCACCATTAACAACTTTACTCCCAATGTTTTCTGTTAGCTGTATGCTGTTGACTGTGGACCCTCTTGCCACAGTAGGATTCCAATCATAATTTACATCACCTAATTTAACACCAATAAATGTTTGATTGATTTTGTTAGAAGTTAGATTAGTAAAGCTGATACTGTCTTTGAAAGGAAAAGGATTTGTGCTATCTGAAAATTGATATGCACTATCAACAAACTCCCATAACCTATTGCCTTTAGTACTGCTAGTGAAAGTGGTGTCTGTGCCAAGTATCAAACGTTTTATACGCAATACATCTACACTATTTATTTGTCTATCTCCATTAACATCTGCTGCAATAATTTTATAAGGACTGTTTAGTTTGGCAATATTTAAAATATGTCTTTGAGTTAACAGTGCATCAATACTGGTTACACCATTGGCTTTAGCAATGTCGTTGTTTTTGGTGGGGCGAAGTGTGTAGTTACCAGCATTGAGATTAAAATTATAATTGCCTGTAGAATCTACTATTGTGCTACTTGCACTTGAACCCAAACAATTTAATGTCGCTTTTTTTATTAGCTTAGACAATGGAGTTTTAATTCTTCCATTTATTGTGTTGGAACTTAATTGACCATATTTTGCTACATAATATTTGCCATTGGAGTTGGTGAAATCTCCAGCTTTATATATATTACCAATTGCATCATTACATATAGAATTAATCCAATTGTTTGCAGATGAGCTATTTGAACCACCTAACTCGCTCCAAGAACTGCCATTCCATTTTGCAATATATCTTTTGCTATTTGAATTGTTGAAACCACCACTAGCATAAATATTGCCAGAAGCATCGGTGCAAATGGATAGAATATAGCCATTTGCTGACAGCCCATTCAAACCCCCTAATTCACTCCAACTTATTCCGTTCCATTTGGCAACATAATTTTTACCATTTAAATTAGTGAAATAACCTGCTGCGTAAATATTGCCCGAAGTATCTATGCAAATGGAATAAATACTATTATTTGCAGATAGTCCGTTTAACCCACCTAGTTCGCTCCAAGTATTTCCGTTCCACCTTGCAACATACTTCTTATTACTGGTGTTTGTAAAGCCACCTGCTACATATACATTCCCCAATACATCTGTACAAATTGAATTAATACTATTATTTGGCGACAATCCATTCAAGCCTCCTAGTTCACTCCAACTTGTACCATCCCATTTTCCAACATACCTTTTGCCACTTGCATTGGTAAAGTCACCTCCTGCATATACATTACTTAACGCATCAGTATAAATGAAATAAATCTGGTCATTTGCCAACAATCCATTTAATCCACCAAGTTCACTCCAACTTACACCATCCCATTTTGCAACATAATAGCTACCAAATTTAGTAAAGCTTCCTGCTGCATATATATTACC
>JBMLRA010000146.1:0-28047 GCA_049241265.1 Chitinophagaceae bacterium | reverse complement strand
TAGTTAAGCTTATTTATTTTTAATTACTTTAACTGCATATATATTACCAGTTGCGTCACAACAAATTGACCAAATAGTATTATTTGCAGACAGCCCATTCACCCCCCCTAATTCACTCCAAGTTGTGCCATTCCATTTGGCAACATAATATTTGCCACTTGAATTTTTAAAATCGCCTGCTGCATATATATTGCCACTAGCATCACAACAAATAGATTGAATAGAATTGCTTGCCGAAAGACCTTTTAAACCTCCCACCTCAACCCATTGTGCATTCACACAATTAACCATCATCAACCCTAAAACAAAAACTAGTATCCTTCTCATAAAAAAGTTTTGATACCTCGAAAATGCCTGAAAATCACTTTAACCTGAAATTTTTATTTTCAGTTTCGTATCCACTTTTCTTTGCTGCACAATTAACTTAATTGTGCAGCAAGACAACTTGTTTTTTTAGTAAGAAAAAAGTTTGTTTTTTAATATGAAATAAGTTTACTCTAAATTATAAAAAAACTCCCAAGCTTTTGCACTTGAGAGTTTTTGTTATGAACTTTAATCTATTTTAAAGATTACTTCACCATAATTCTCTTCACATTTTCTCCCTCAATGCCATCAGCTTTTAAGAAATAAACACCTGTTGTAAGGTTGCCATTTTGTTTAAGATTCATTGCAAAGTTGTTGGTGCCCTTTTGTAGCTCCACAGATTGCTTTAAGATTGTTTTACCTTGAGCATCGGTTAATTCAAAACTCACTGTTTTATTGGTTTTAGATGCTATGCTAACTTTAATCTCGCCACTTGTTGGGTTAGGGCTAACAGACCATTGTTCAGTGTTTGGGGTTTGAATTTTTTGTTGTTTTGTTAAAATGATATTGTGCTGATTAAAGTCTTTGTCCCAAGCTTCTACATCTGTTAAATCGTTGGTTAGGGTTAAGTTTAAGTCGTTTGTAAGTGTGCGTGTTCTTGGTTTAAAAATAAGTGTAAACAACTCTTCGCTTCTATTAAATGATTTTTCTTCAGCTTTTGCATCTGTCCAAAGCATACTGATTAAACCCTTGCTACTTGCTTGGTTTTTATTGTAGTCAACAATTAGTTTGTTATTTTCTATATTCACTAGGTCATAATCATTTTTATTAAATTGAAGTGTGTATTGCATACCCACTAAATCTTTAAAGTTGTTTGCAGTGATAGGAATCTTAATCATAGCATTGTTAGCTTCTAATTGCTTATTGCCAAATGAATATTGCAATTCAATAGGCTCAAGATTTAAACCTCTTGCCTGACTAGCTTGCCAATCGTAATTAACATCTCCAAGTTTAACGCCAATAAAGGTTTTGTTTGCATTAGTACTGTTTAAAGTTGCATTAGTAATAATTGAATCTTTAAAAGGGAATGGATTTGTGGTATCAGGGAAAACATAAGCACTATCCACAAACTCCCATAATCTATTGCCTTTAGTGCTGCTTGTAAAAGTGGTATCAGTTGCAAGAATTAATCTTTTCATTCTTAATACATCAACACTATTAATTATTCTATTGCCATCTACATCTGCTGCAATTTTTTTATATGCACTATTTAATTTGGTAGTATTTAAAATGTCTCTTTGCACTAGTAATACGTCTGTACTATTTACACCACCCGCTTTTACAGCATCATTGTTTTTTGAAAGTTTGATTACATAATTATTACTAGGGATTAAGTTGCTGTTTGAAAATGCCCCATCTGTTGAAGTTATTTTGTTATACGTTGTTGTTGAATTTTTTGTTGCAACGTTTACTTTATTTACCAATTTATAAGTGCCTGTATTGCTAGTTAGGGCAATAATTCTTCCTGATACATTATTTGGAAATACAGGGGCTATTTTTGCAAATGAAGGTATAATGATAACAGAATTATTGGTAGGTATTTTGCCTTCTTCCCAATTGCCACAATCATAAATGTCAGATGTGCCTGCATTGCTTGTCCATATTGAAACCCTTGTAGTTGCTGAGTTTGCAATACTGCGAGTATCTACACTAGTAGGTGCAGTATATGTTACATTTGCCCAAACTTTTTGTGCAGGTTGCGTTAAATCGGCATTTCTAACTTTAATAGTAACCCATCCAGTGTAAGTTGCACTAAAGCTACCACTAATTGGAGATGCAGCACTGCTGTTGCCACTTGCTTCACTTAGTTTATTTCCATCTAAATCCCAAAGAGAAATTGAAATATTTGTATTGTCAATTGATGGTTTTAAATAGTAAGCAACATTAGTTCCACTTTGTACCATAATTTTCCCAGCTACTCTTTGATTGGTTGAATTAGCTGGAAGTTGTCCACCTTGTCCTAGACTTGCACAATGACTATCGCCTAAATCATCTGCCATTTCCCATTCTTGTTGTGTAGTTCTTACTCTTGGTTGGTCGTAAGTTGCTATGTAATTGAATAAATCTTGTACTGAAGTAGGAGTGCCATTTGGATATGGAGCCCAAATTGAATAGCCGTGTCCAAATACATTTGGAATATTATGACCACAAGGGGAAGTTTTAATAAGTACTCTTCTATCAGACTGAATGGTAGTACCTGTTATTCCATGAGCACCAGAAAAATCATATAAAATAGTACCTGGAGTCCAAGCTGTGTTGCAAGTTACCCAAACTTGTTGGTCTGCACTATTGTTACTAGCAGGAGAGTAGGCATCTGTAATTCCTATTAGTGCCTTTCCTGTTCTCTCAATCACCAAGTGGTCTCCACTAGACCCTGACAAGTAAAATGGTGCTGATGTGCCTGATTGTGCAGTTGGTACACCATAATCACCATCTTTAAAAGAAAGTTTTTGGTGGCATTGCATGATATTTCCTACATCTTTTCTTAAAGGTAAACTATCAACATTTGAAGGAAGGTGTGTCCATCTTTTGTTTACGCTAAAATAATCAAATACATCTTCTAAAAAAAAGCATGGATTACCATCAACAGCAGCAATAACAGCATTTGCAGCAGCAAATCTTGGTTCACGAGGATCAATGTGTTGACCATTTCCACCCAATTCTTGGCCTGTATTCCACCCTGCATTATTTCCTAGAGATTGTGCATAATTTCCTGTTGCTGTTAGGAATGGTCTGTAAGTATCGTGGCTATTAACAAATGGTACTGTTTTATAAACTCTCACTCCATTGGGATAATCAAAGTATCTAGTAGATTGTTGTGCACCAGGAATACTTTGCATATCAAAACCACCTCCACCTAGTACCATTGAATAAATTCCACCTCCAGGTCCATAACCTCTTAATCCAAAATCAAAACCACCACTCATTTGTTCATTTGTTACACCAGATTCTACAGGAGTTCCACTTCTTACTAATTGAGATACATAGTAATCGACTTCGCTTGCTGTACCAACATATTCACCCACATTGAACATACTATTGCCACCATTGGCAAATCCACTTTGGTATTTTAAAGCATAGGTTAAATCTCTTTGCACATCGTAACCAAAATGTTTTACTGCATCCCATCTAAAACCATCGGAACCAGTTTGTTTTTTATACCAAACAATCCAATCCTTGGCACCTTGAGCCATATAATTACTAGGTTGTGTTGGATTGAAATAGGGTTTGGTTATGCCTTTAATTGTAACTGTTCCAGATGTTGGGATGCTTGTGCTTAAACCAATGCTATTACTTTCATACGCCATATCTGGTCCAAAATAAGCTGTATTAATGGCGTTTGTATTTACGCTATTGTTATTGGCATTTGGGTAGAAATTCATTATATTTTTACTCCATCTTCCTTTTCTAGTCCAATAATCAGCTGCACTTGTGTCTAAGTGTGGAGTGCTATAGCATACGTACCTAAAGTTCTTAAAATAATTAGTTGCATTATCTTGATAAGGTGCAGATGCAGCAGTAAAATCTCTACCACCACCACCACCTCTATTTCCAGCACCAGATTGGTGATTTAGTACAATATCTTGTATTACTTCAATGCCATTGGCATGCATAACTGCAATCATTCTAAGTAACTCATCTTTATTGCCACTTCTTGTTCTTACAGTATCACTTGCTGTTTCTCCTTTTTGAAATTTATCACCTAAATCGTATTGATCAAAAGGGCCATAGCCCACTGAACCAGGACCATCATTTTTATAATTGGGTGGTACCCAAATAGCATCAACACCTAATGCTTTTAATCGAGGGGCAAGTTCTGTTAAATAATCTGCCCATTTAAAACGGAAATTGTTATTCCAATTATCCCACCAAAATGCTTGAACAACCACTTTTTTTACGCGTTGTTGGGCTTTTAAGCTTGATGAAAATGTAAATGATAAGAGACAAAGCAGCAATGATTTAATTGCAAGTTGAGTGATTTTTATTTTCATAAATGGCTTTTTTGTTTCGTAAAAATATGCTTTGTGTAAATAATACACAAATTAATTTAGAATTACTTCGGGTAATTAGTTTTGTTTAAAATATCAATACAATTTCAATTTTTAATCAGCCGCTTGGTATGCAGAAAATTTCTCAAGTTGAGTAGATATTTTTGTTTCAATAAAAGCTATGTCTAATAATTTTTTTAAATTCAAGCAGTTTACAATTTATCAAGATAAATCTGCAATGAAAGTGTGTACAGATGCTTGCGTATTTGGTGCAACTTTACCCTTAATGTCAAATATTTATGCTTTAGATATTGGTGCTGGCACAGGTTTGCTGAGTTTGATGTTTGCACAAAAAAACAACACCTCATTTGTTGATTCCATTGAAATAGAAAAAAATGCTTTTGAACAAGCTAAGCAAAATATTGATGAGTCTATATTAGGGGAAAGAATTAACATAGTAAATGCAGATATAAAAACATTTGAATCAAAAAATAAATATCAAATTATTTTTTGTAATCCTCCATTTTATGCAAATGATTTAAAAAGTGTTGATAAACAACGAAACATAGCTATGCACTCAGCCTTGCTCAGTTACGATGATTTGTTGAAAGCTGTTGAAGATTTAATAGATAATACAGGAATTTTTGGTGTTTTGCTTCCATTTGGTGCAGAGAAAGTTTTTATTGATAAAGCAAATTTGTATGGGCTTTATGTAAAAGAGATAACAAGATTAAACCAAACAGAAAATCACCCTTTTTTCAGATCAATAATCTATTTTACACATAAGAGTGGAAATATTATTGAAAAAGAAATAATTATTAAAATTAAACAAGAATACTCTAGTGAATTTAAGTTTTTACTGAAAGATTATTACTTGAATTTGTAATAATTTAGCTAACAGATTTAACTAAACCATCTACTTTCTTTATGAAATAGATTTTTTGATTTTCATAAAAATCTATTTGATTTGAATTTTGCTTATTGTAATAAGGTTGAATATCTAAAGTATTAATCACTTTAAATAAATCATCGCTAAAAAGCTGAATAGCATCAGCACCATACAAGCTAATTGTTTTACCAAACCTTAGCATTGTTTCGTAGCCCTTAAAAACTAAATCACTTGGTTTGGCATTATATTTTGTTTTGTATTTAGAAATAATTGAAGCAACTATTTTATCGTTTTTTGAGTAATTGTAAGGAGATGTGTAAACAATCTCAACTCCTTTGTAGTCTTTGTTTTCAAGATTTTTTAAACCATCCCAAGTGGGCATTCCAACAACAGTAGTTTTATATTTTTTTTGTTGCGATAAAACATTAATTACCCTAAGGGCAAATGGCTCATTTACAGTACCACAAAAAATAATATTTTGTTTGTTACTATCTAGCATGCTAGTTAGCTCTTTGCTATAAAATGTATCAACCAAAACTGTGGGTTTTAGGTTCAAAGCATTGCTGTTATTAGTGGAATCATATTCAGCAAAAAAGCCATTTACCATATCTTCAAAACCTCCCTTGCGTGTTAAGTAAATGATGTTGCTGATGGAATATTGCCTTTGTAAATGCTTGTACAAAGCTTTACAATGTGTACGCAAAGTTGAATTGAGGAGAAAGAAATAAGGATTATTGGAAATGCCACCATCATTAGGATAAGTAGCAGATATGAGTGGTATTTGATTTTGTTTTGCATAATCGGCTAATATTTTTATATCAGAACGATTATTAAACGATGCAATAATAGCCTTTGATTCTTTAAGTGTTTGGCTTGATTTTTTGAATATATCGCTTAATGAATTGTTCTTGCTTTTATAGTCGTATATATCAATTAAAAGGTTGCCTGTACTATCAGATTTTAAAGAATCAACTGCCATCATTACTCCATTATAAAATTCTAAACCTGGTAACATATTCTTTGGTAGATAGTTAGCAAGAATTTTATACGAGTTGTCCTTAAATGCAGAATCTATGTAAATAGGAGAAAAGATTGAAATACGATGCTTAGTTTGTTGTGCATTTGCTTTTTTTATAAAAGATACCAACAAACAAAAAACAATAAATAGCTTTATAAAAAGTATTGAATAAGTAAATTTATTCTTCATAATAGCAATGGCTTAATGCAAATGTTATTGATTTAATGCAATTGTGCAAGATTTGTTTCGTAGAAAGTCAATTGCATTTAAAGTTATCATAATCATACTACTAGAATATTAGTTGATTAATTCTTATAAATCATTGTTTTAAAATCCTACTAAATAAATTTGAATGTTTGAAATATTGATTCATTAACCTAGGTATATAAAAAGAATATAAACTGACAATTATCTTTTCTCCTTTTTTATAAGTATTGGCTGTTTTACAGCTAATACTATATTAATTGGTAACACATATTAATTTTGTTTTATTTCAACAACCATACCAATCTACATTCGGCTAACTCATTAATTTTGTAATTAAAATATTTAAGCTAGTAAAGCGTTATTATTTAAATAAAAATTATATGAATCCTACTACACTTGAGAAAATCAATACTTGGCTAAATGGAAATTATGATTCTGAAACAAAAGCTACTATTCAAAATCTGCAAAAAGAAAACCCTACCGACTTAGAAGATTCTTTTTACAAGAATCTTGAATTTGGAACTGGTGGTTTGCGTGGCATAATGGGTGTTGGAACCAACAGAATGAATAAATATACTGTTGGTATGGCCACACAAGGCTTTGCCAATTACTTGAAAACTGTTTTTGGTAATCAAGAAATAAGTGTTGTTGTGGGACACGATAGCAGAAATAATAGTCGTTTTTTTGCTGAAACAACTGCAAATGTTTTTGCTGCCAATGGTATTAAAGTTTTTTTATTTCCAGCATTAAGACCAACTCCTGAATTAAGTTTTGCATTAAGAACTTTAGGGTGTAAAGCAGGTGTTGTATGCACTGCAAGCCATAACCCTAAGGAATATAATGGATATAAAGCATATTGGGATGATGGTTCTCAATTAGTGCCACCCCATGATAAAAATGTAATTATAGAAGTAGAAAAAATTAGTACTGTTGATGATGTAAAATGGATGGGTGGTGAAGCTAACATTACCATTCTTGGCGACGAAATGGACAACCAATACATTCAAATGATTAAAGAATTGAGTGTATATCCTGAAATTATTGCAAAACAACACGACCTAAAAATTGTTTATACACCTATTCACGGCACTGGCATAACTGTGGTGCCTAAAACCCTTGCTGCATTTGGGTTTACCAATGTTACAGTTGTAGAAGAACAAGCAGAACCTAATGGAAATTTTCCAACTGTTGCTTATCCTAATCCTGAAGAAACTGAAACAATGAGTATTGGCTTGGCAAAAGCAAAAGCAATGGATGCTGATATTTTGTTAGGAACTGACCCTGATGCTGATAGAGTTGGTGTTGGTGTTAAAAACCACAAAGGAGAATGGGTATTAATGAATGGCAATCAAACAGCAGTTTTGGCTTTTGCCTATATGATTGAAGCTCGTAAAAACAAAGGTATTGCACAGCCAAATGATATGGTTGTTAGTACTATTGTTACAACAGATATGATTAATGAAGTAGCAAAACAAAATGATGTTCATTGCTATAACGTGCTAACAGGGTTTAAATGGATTGCATCTTTAATAAGAGAAAAAGAAGGTGAGCAAAATTATGTAGTGGGTGGAGAAGAAAGTTTTGGCTTGATGATTGGCGATAAAGTAAGAGATAAAGATGCAGTTAGTGCTGTGGCTTTATTATGTGAAATGGCTGCTGTAGAAAAAGAAAATGGCAAGAGCCTCTATGACAAAATGATTGAAATGTATTTGCAGTATGGATTTTATTTAGAAAGCCTTATTAGCATAACCAAAAAAGGAATGAATGGGCAAAAAGAAATTGCTGATATGATGCAAGGTTACAGAACCAATCCTCCTGCAACAATCAATGGTAGCAAGGTTTGTGAGTTATTAGATTATGAGTTACAAATTGGCAAGGATTTAGAAAGTGGCGAAAGTTGGACTATTGACTTGCCAAAAAGCAATGTATTGCAGTTTATAACTGAAGATGGAAGTAAAATTAGTGCAAGACCAAGTGGAACAGAACCAAAAATTAAATTTTATTTAAGTGTTAATACTAAACTTAACAGCAAAGAAGAGTTTGATGCTAAGTACACTGAACTTGAAAATAGAATGAAAGCAATTCGAGTAGATATGAAGTTATAATACTTTACTATACTTTTACAAAACAAAAGGCTTGATTTACAAATCAAGCCTTTTGTTTTTTTTATTTATTCAATTTGCTTCGACAATTTTTTTAAGATTATCAAGATTTTCTTGCATCATACTACCAATAACTTTATCATTTACCATACTTGCAAAGCGTTGCCAAGGATACCATTTTATATGTTGTTCAAACTGCCAATGGACGATAGTTTTGTTTTGACTTTCTATTAAACTAAGTGTAGTATTTTGGGTGTCACCATTTTTCTCAATCCATTTTCCAATTATTTCTTTAGGATTTGATGAGATGATTTTAATAGTAGAATTTCCAATTTTTGTTTCAGTAGCCGAAACAATTTTCTGGCCTTGCATTCCTGTAACCCATTGTTTCCAAGCAAATAAATCTTTTACATAAGGGTACACAGAATCTGTTTTTTGAGATATATCTATAGCTCTTGAAACAACTACTTTTGATGGGAAAAGTAAACCAATAAATGTTACAATAATAAAAAGGATTACAACACTAAATAAGGCTAATTTGATTAATTTCATATTAAATTACCATAAGTTTCTAGGACACCAATCTCCATATTTGTTTCCTATTAAGAAACCAACCAAAAGTTCGTGTGTTCCATTACTTACTGTATTTAATTGTGATGTTGTAACATCGTAAGAATAGCCAATATTCAATGTGCTGCTGATATTCATACCCACCATTCCTGAAAATCCATCTTGGTAGCGATAACCACCACCAAACCAAAATAAGTCTTTGTATTGAAACTTAGTATTGATATCTATACCTAATGGTAAAGGATTAACTGAACGTAGTGTTACAGATGGTAAAAAATTCCAATCTTCACTTAAAAACATTCTAACACCGGCTTGTGCAAAAATATGAGGAACTAATTTGCCAGGTTGAGTTGCTTGTAAAGTATCTGAAAAACTTAATTTTTGACCTAGCAACCCTTGAGCAGCTACACCCACAAAATAATCTCTAGAATAAAGCCATAAGCCAGCAGCAACATCGGGTTTCATTCTATTAATAAGGTTGTTACTAATTTCAGAGTAAACAGCAGGGTCGTTAGGTGTTGCAAATTTTAATTTATCAGCATCTAATGTTAATTGATTGAATCCAAAAGACATACCAATTGACAAACTTGTTTTAGGAGAAATTCCAAAATGATATGCCAAAGAAGCAGAAGCTGAATTTGTAGTTATTGGACCAGTTTTGTCGTTAACAAAAGTAGCACCAAAGCCAAGATGCGGTTCAGCTTTTGTATATTCATCCCAATAAGCAGATCCACGAGGGTTTTCACCATCGGCATGGAAAGTTGTTGGTGTTTCTCTTCCATAGGGACTTTTGCTAAAAGGTCCATGAATTGTTACGTAAGTTGTTACTGGTGCATCTTGTAAACCCACCCACTGCATACGATGGCTAGCTTTCATATCCCAATAATTTTCAATACCAGCAACAGCAGGGTTGATGATAAAATTGTTCATTATGTATTGGGTATAATGTGGGCGTTGTTGTGAGAATACACACAGGCTAAACATCATTAAAAGGCTAAAAATGCCTACACGAATCTTATTCATCCGATAAAAATAGAAGTTTTTTTTAAATTATAAATTTTTATGTCAAGGATTTTTTTTGGCTGCTTATGCAAACGATGTCAAAATGCTATTTTTACATTTGTTCAATCGCTTTAACAGTTTCAATAATCATTGCGTTTGAAATATCTAAATGAACAACTATTCTAACTTGTGTAGGAGAGATAGGATACATTAAAATATTCTTTTCTTTCATTTTTTGGATAAACATTGAAGGAGTCATTTCGTTCTTAACTGAAAAAATGATGATATTGGTTTCTGTTGGTAATATTTCATCTACAAAACTTTTTTGTTGTAAAGCAGTAACAAGTATTTGAGCGTTTTTATGATCCTCTGCTAATCTATCAACATTATTTTGTAGAGCAAATAAACCAGCTGCAGCAAGATAACCTGCTTGTCTCATTCCTCCACCAAAAACCTTTCTAATTCTTCTTGCTTTTTTAATGAAATTTTTGTTACCCAAAATCAAACTTCCAACTGGAGTCCCAAGCCCTTTGCTAAGACATATAGAAATACTATCAAAAGTTTCGCCATATTCTTTTAAAGTCTCATTTTTTGCAATTACTGCATTAAATAATCTTGCTCCATCTAAATGAAGTTTTAAATTATATTTATTACAAACTTCTTTTATTGCTAAAATTTCTCCAAAATCATAGCAACTACCACCACCACGATTACAGGTGTTTTCTAAACTAACTAAAGTGGTTGCAGCTTTATGAACATCGTCGGCATTGATGCTTGCCTCAACTTGTTCAGCAGTAAGAATTCCTCTATAGCCATCAATTAAATTTACTGAACAACCACTATTGAAAGCAATTCCCCCACCTTCGTACTGATAAATATGACTTAGTCTGTCACAAATAACTTCATCACCAGGCTGTGTGTGACATTTAATCGCAATTTGATTTGTCATAGTACCGCTAGGACAAAACAAACTAGCCTCCATTCCAAAAATTGCAGCAGCAAAACCTTCAAGCTCATTAATAGTTGGATCTTCAACAAAAACATCATCTCCAACTTTGGCACTAAACATAGCTTCAAGCATTGCTTTTGTTGGTTTGGTTACGGTATCACTTCTATAATCTATCATTTATTGAAGTTGTTTTTAATTATTACTTATTTTAATTATAATAAAATTAACTGTTCATACTTATGGATTTTACTAAAACCAAGTATCAGATAGGTTTTAAGCAAAATATGCTTAAACGAACTATATTTTTTTTCACTTTTATTAGGAAGTACAATCCAACTTTTATGGTATTATAGAAGAGCAATAGTATTTTCAATCCTTCTTACAGTCTCTACTTGCCCAATAATAGTTGCAATATCAAATACACCTGGGCCAAACTTACCACCAACAAGCATTATTCTTAATGGTAGCATCAATTCGCCTGCTTTGATTTGTTGAGCTTCTGCTAAATTTTTAAACTGTAGTTCAAGTTGTGCAGCATCGCCAGTAAAATCATTATTCCATTGTTGAATTAATGCTGTGAAAAAAGTTTTTTTCTTTTCATCCCATTTGGGCTGAATTGCAGCTATATCAATATTTGCAGGTGTTTGAAAGAAATAACCAGCTTGTTGAACAAAATCATTTAATAGTGTACATCTATCTTTTACCAATTCAATTACTCTGTCCAGTATTGATGTGTCATCAATTACAATATTATTAGCTTTAAACAGTGTTTCAATTGCACTTCGTAAATCTAAAATCGTACTTTTTTTAATCCATTCGTGATTGAACCATTTTGCTTTTTCAAAATCAAATTTTGCACCACCCTTATGCACTCTTTCCAAAGAAAATTTCTCAATCAATTCTTCAATGCTAAAAAGTTCTTGTTCTGTACCACTATTCCAGCCAAGCATTGCCAGCATATTAATGAATGCTTCTGGCAAAAAACCTCTTTCTCTGAATCCTGTTGAAAGTTCATTGCTTTTGGGGTCAGTCCAATCCATTGCAAATACAGGAAATCCAAGTCTGTCTCCATCACGCTTACTTAATTTTCCATTGCCATCAGGTTTTAGAATTAAAGGTAGGTGTGCCCATTGAGGCATATTCTCTAATCCAAATAATTTATCCCAAAGAAAAATATGTACAGGTGCACTTGGCAACCATTCTTCACCACGAAAAGCGTGGCTAATTTGCATTGCATAATCATCAACAACAACTGCTAAATGATAAGTTGGCATTCCATCAGCTTTTAGCAAAACTTTATCATCAACTTGTGTTGTATCAAAACTTACTTCGCCACGAATTAAATCGGTAAACTTTATTTCCTGATGTGGTTCTAATTGCACTCTAATAACATAAGGTGTTCCTACATTTACCAAACTTTCAACTTCCTCTTTGCTAAGTGTTAATGAATTCTTCATTGACATTCTGGTTGAATGCCCATATTGAAAATTGGCGATTTCTTTGCGTTTAGCATCTAAATCTTCCGCAGTATCAAAAGCATAATAAGCCAGTCCTTTGGCTACCAATTCCTCTGCATATTTTCTGTAGCTTTCCTTTCTCTCACTTTGTCTGTAAGGTGCAAATGGGCCACCATGTTTAGGGCTCTCATCTGGCGTTAAACCACACCATTCCAATGTTTTAAAAATATATTCCTCCGCACCTTCCACAAAACGAGTCTGGTCGGTATCTTCTATTCTAACAATAAATTCACCTCCATTTTGCTTGGCAAAAAGATAATTATACAAAACGGTTCTAACGCCTCCTAAATGTAAACCACCAGTTGGACTTGGTGCAAATCTTACTCTTACTTTTTTACTCATTTGGCAAATGTAAGAGAGCAGCCTTTAAGTTAGATGTTGGATTTAAACTAAGTGGACATAAAACACTTAATTTGCAATTATTAAACATCTTTTTAATGGACACAAAAAGTAATGACCCGCTACACGGAATTACACTTGAAAAAATTGTGGTTTATTTAGTAGAAAATCACGGTTGGGAATATTTGGCTTCAGAAATAAATATTAACTGTTTTAAAAGCAATCCAAGTGTAAAATCTAGCTTAACTTTTTTGCGTAAAACCCCTTGGGCAAGAACCAAAGTAGAAAATCTTTATTTGTATTTATTACGAAGAGCCAAGAAGTAAATTAACTAAACTTTTAACCTTACAATATATTTGCCCTAATGCAAGAAACAGACGATATAGAAATTAATAATCAACCAGAAGATTTATACGAACGCCGAGAATTTATTATTGATAAAGGACAGGAACCGATGCGTGTTGATAAATGGATTCAGATAAGAACGGAAAATATTACTCGCAATAAAATTCAACAAAGCATTGAAGCTGGCTTTTTAACTGTAAATGGTAAAATAGTTAAAAGCAATTATAGAATAAAACCTGGTGATGAATTGGTTTTAATGACATTTATTAATCCAGATTATGCAGAGATAAAACCTGAAAATCTCAACCTTGATATTGTTTATGAAGATGATGATGTGATGGTGATAAATAAACGTGCAGGTATGGTGGTGCATCCTGGCATTGGTAATTTTAGTGGTACGCTATTACACGGTGTTGCGTATCATTTATTGCAACAAAATCCAGAAATCACTGAGGATATTTTACCAAGATATGGTTTAGTACATAGGATTGATAAAAACACAACAGGCTTAATTGTTATGGCTAAAAATGCACCTGCTGCAGCACATTTAGCAAAGCAATTTTTTAATCACACTGTTCAAAGAAAATACAATGCCATTGTTTGGGGTAATGTAGAACAAGATAGTGGTACTATTACTGGGCATATTGCACGCCACAGCCAACAAAGAAAAATGTTTACAGTTTATCCCGATGGCGAAACTGGCAAACACGCTATTACACATTATAATGTTTTAAAGCGTTTTTATTATGTTACGCTAGTTGAGTGTATTTTGGAAACTGGTAGAACTCATCAAATAAGGGTGCATATGAAACATATTGGACATACTTTATTTAATGATTGGGAATATGGTGGTGATAGAATTTTAAAAGGTACAGTTTATACAAAATACAAGCAGTTTGTGGACAATTGTTTTGAGGCTTGCCCACGTTGTGCGTTACACGCTAAAACCCTTGGTTTTATTCATCCCACAACAGGGGAGTTAATGCAGTTTAATAGTGAATTGCCAAGTGATATGCAAGCAGCTATTGCAAAATGGGAAGTTTATTCGGTAGCTAAAAAATTAGAAGCAGAGGATTAAAATATGCCTTATCAGATTAATCATATTGCAACAATTTTAAATTCATCTTCTGCCATAAATAGTGATGCTTTAATAGAGCATTTGTTAATTGACAGTAGGAAGATTTCTTTTCCACAAACGAGTTTATTTTTTGCTTTAAAGGGACCTCGTCGTGATGGTCATCAGTTTATTGGAGAAGTATATGGAAGGGGTGTACGTAATTTTGTTGTTGAACAAAGCTTTGATACAACAAAATTTACGGATGCTAACTTTATTATTGTTTGGAATGTATTAAAAGCCCTTCAACAATTAGCTGCATATCATCGAAAGCAATTTCATTATCCTGTAATTGGTATAACAGGCAGCAATGGAAAAACAATTGTTAAAGAGTGGTTGAATCAGCTACTACAAAAAGATTATAATATAGTTCGTAGCCCACGAAGTTATAACTCACAAGTTGGTGTTCCATTAAGTGTATGGCAAATGAGTAGTCAACATACACTTGCTATTTTTGAAGCTGGTATATCTACTGTTGATGAAATGCAGTATCTGCAAGATATTATTCAACCAAATATTGGTATTTTAACAAATATTGGTGAAGCACACAGTGATGGTTTTTTAAATACTAAACAAAAAATATTTGAAAAGATTAAGCTTTTTAAAGATGTTGATTTGTTGGTTTATAATAATGATGATGATATTATAACATCAAATATTCTTAAAGAAAAATATGCATATACTTTAAACTGGGGTAAAAATCCTGATGCTGATTTGCTGATTATTGATATAAATAAGCAAGCAAATTCTACAACTATAAAAGGGATATTTAAAAAGGAGGAAGTTAGTATAACGATTCCTTTCATTGATGACGCGTCTGTTTGTAACGCTTGTTCTTGTTGGGTTTTATTGCTTTCATTTAAAATGGATGATGTAACTATACAGCAAAGGATGATGGAATTACAAGCAGTGGAAATGCGTATGCAATTATTACAAGTTATTAATAATTGTACTTTGTTAAATGATAGCTACAGCAATGATATTTCATCCTTTCATTTGGCTCTTGACTATTTGTCTTTAAATGCAACAGACAGTAAAAAAACTGTTATTTTATCTGATTTTGTTGGTTTAAAAAAAGATAATAAAACCTATACAAATCTTGTAAATGAACTACAATCTCACAGTGTAAATAAGTTTGTTGGCATTGGAGAAGTATTGAAGCATCATCAAGGCCTATTTGTAAACTCAAATATTGAAACAGAATTTTATAATAGCACCATTGACTTTTTAAATAAAACAACCACACATTCTTTTAAAGATGAATACATTTTATTAAAAGGTGCAAGGGTTTTTAATTTTGAGCGAATTAGTAAATGGCTGCAACAAAAAACGCATCAAACTGTAATGGAAATAAACCTTACAGCTTTAATTCATAATTTAAAAGAATATCAAAAACATCTTTTGCCAACAACCAAAACTATGGCAATGGTAAAGGCTTTTAGTTATGGAAGTGGTAGTGTTGAAATTGCTAAAGCATTACAATTTCATAAAGTAGATTATTTAGCTGTAGCCTATGCCGATGAAGGAATTGATTTGCGTAAAGCAGGTGTAAGTTTGCCCATAATGGTTTTAAATGTTGATGAAGGAAATTTTGATTCTTTAATCGAGTATAACTTAGAGCCAGAAATTTTTTCTTTTAAAATTTATAATTCTTTTCACCAGTACTTAGTGCAGCAAGCCATTCAAGACTTTCCGATACATATAAAACTCAACACAGGAATGAATCGGTTGGGTTTTGAAATAAGTGATGCTTATGAATTGAGTTTTCATATTAAGAAAAATAGAACAATGCTTGTGAAATCGGTTCTCAGTCATTTGGTTTCAAGTGAAGCAAAGGCAGATGATGATTTTACAAATAAACAACTAGAACTTTTTGATAAAGCTTGCCAAAGCATAGAAACCAATATTGGTTATGTGTTTATAAAGCATATTGCAAATTCGGCTGCCATATTTCGTCATCCACAAAGTCAGTATAATATGGTGCGTTTAGGCATTGGTTTGTATGGTGTTGATAGTGCTGTTGAAAATCAATTGCAACTACAAACTGTATCAACTTTAAAAACTACAATTGCACAAATAAGAACTGTGAAAGCCAATGATACTCTTGGATATAATAGGAGAGGGGTTTTAAAGAGAGATAGTAAAATTGCTACAGTAAGAATTGGCTATGCAGATGGATTTAGTAGAATGTTGGGTAATGGAATTGGTAGTATGTATATAAATGGTAAACTGGCTTCTGTTATTGGAAATGTTTGTATGGATATGACAATGATTGATATTACAGATATTGAAAATGTAAATGAGGATGATGTAGTTGAAGTATTTGGCAAGAACTTACCAGTGCAACAAGTAGCTAAATGGGGCAATACAATTGCTTACGAAATATTGAGTACTATAAGCCAAAGGGTTAGGAGAATTTATTTGGAAGAATAAAACCGTTTCTCGTTTTTAGTTTCTTGTTTATTAATACTTGAAAACTAATAACGAGATGCAAGAAATAATTAACGATGAATTTTACATTCGCTTGGCGATATTTTAAATCTAAAAAAACTACCAATGCTATTAATATTATAGCTTGGGTAAGTGTTATTGCCATTGCTGTTGTAACTGCTGCAATCATTATTGTTTTAAGTGTTTTTAATGGGTTTGAGAGTTTGGTTAAAGGATTGTATTCTGATTTTTATGCTGATATTAAAATAACATCTTCCGTTAATAAAAAAGTAACAATCACAAACGAACAATTAGTAGCTTTAAAGCAATTAAAAACTTTAGCAAACTATAGTTGTATTGCAGAAGAGAAGGCTGTTTTGCTGAATGACAATTACCAAAGTATTATTGTTTTAAAAGGTGTTGATCAACAATACACCAATGTTAATAGTATAAACAATTACATAAAACGTGGGAAGTTTGTAACTGGGGATGTTGATCATCCTCAAATTATTGTTGGTGCTGGTATTGAAAATGCTATAGCTGTTGATGTTGAACGTGCTACTTCGCCATTATTGTTGTATTTACCAAATAGAAAAACCAATGCATCCATTACTTCTTTAGAGAGTTTTAATTCAGCTACAATTGCACCTGTTGGTACATTTATGGTGCAGCAAGAGTTTGATAATAAATATGCTTTTAGTAATTTATCATTTGTAAAGTATATGTTAGATATGAGTTCTGATGAATACTCTTCCATAGAAATAAAATTGAAGCCACAAGCCAATCCTGATAAGGCTAAAGATGAATTATTGAAGTTTTTGGGAAATGATTTTAAAGTTGAAACTCGCTTTGAGCAAAACAGAAGTTTGTATAAAATTATGCAAGTAGAAAAATGGTTCATATATGCATTGCTATCCTTAATAATGTTGGTTGCAGCTTTCAATATTGTTGGTGCTTTGACAATGTTGGTGCTGGAAAAAAAGAAGGACATTCATATTTTAAAAGCAATGGGAGCGAACAATGAATTAATACAAAAAATATTTCTATCAGAAGGGATTTTGTTGGCAGCAATTGGTGGTTTAATAGGAATTGGTCTTGCTGTTATTGTTTGTTTTATTCAAGATAAATTTCATTTGATAAAACTACAAGGTGGAACTTTTATTATTGATTACTACCCAGTGAAAATGTTGCCTGTTGATTTCTTATTAACTGTTCTAACCATTGCCATTATTGCATTGTTAGCTTCTTGGGTTCCATCTAAAAAAGCAGCAACTGATATTAGTACATTGAAAACTTAAACTATTATTTACCAGCGTTTATTTTGCATTGTGATAATTATTAAGATGTAAAAATCAAACAGCTCATAGAAAAAATATAGTTTTTATGAGCTGTTGAATCTTTGTTATTAAAATGGTTAATTTAAATTCAGCATTTTGTCTTTTGGATATTTTACAGAATAAGTGAATTTTATTTTTTTAGTTTCTCCCGGTGCTAAATTTATTTTCCAATTTAAAACACCAATGTCTGTGTTTACATCTGCACCACCATCATCAATTAATTCAACTTCAATTTCTTTGTTTGTTGTTAAAGGAAACTGGTCTTTTAACAATAAATTAATGGTTTCTTTTTTAGTGTTTTTAACAGTTAATTGGTAAGTGAATTTTTGAAGTTTGTTGCTGCCTAAAAACTTAACACTACTGTAATCAATTAATTTATCACGTTTAACCACAACACGTTTGTCTCTACCTAAAGTCAAATTAAGTGTGTCATTTGTGCTACTTGGGTCAATAAACGATTTACCAACATAAGTTCCTTCAAAAATAATATTGGCTTCACCCGGCATTAAATTGAGTTTACCCCAATCTGCGATTTCGGCTAATAAGTAAACATCTTTATCTAATTTAGGAACTGCATAATGTTTGTATCCTGCATTAATTTCTTGTGTTGCAATTGTTGCTGTTTGTGCTTTGCCATTTGTTGGTACATCGTAAGGCAAATCAATATCGTAAGCAAGGTTCAACGTATTATCTGCAACTGAAACATAATCTTCCATTCCATCTTTTAAAGTAATTATAATAACACCACTAGCACCACGAGAACCATATAAAGCTGTTGCTGCTGCGTCTTTTAAAACTGTAATATCTTTAATCGAATTTGGGTTTATTTGCGAAATATCGCCTTCCATTATAACTCCATTTACAACATAAAGTGGGCTGCTGTTACCATTTATAGAGCCAATTCCTCTAATCCTTATTTCACTGCCAGAGCCTGGAGCTCCACTCCCATTCGTAGCTGATAAACCAGCAACTTGACCTTCTAATGATTTTGAGAATGACTGAACAGAATTCATTGCTGCCAACTTTTTATCCATTCTATAAACAGGATTGATGTAAGCCAAATACCAAGCACTCAATAATGGTGCATTGCCCCATTGACTTGGTGTTGACGTGGATAATGAAAGCTTCACTTGCTTCCAATCTATACCTGTTGTTTGAGAAATTTTTGCTTTTGTGATTAGTTTTATTGGACTTTTAATATCATCTACTCTAACATCATAATAGGGTGTCCAAAAGGCGTTGTTAGCAATGTAAGAAACAGTAAAATCATATTTGCCACTAATAGCTACAGAAAGCTGTAAAATCAACCTCCCTGCTGTGCTTTTATTTTTGCTTGATTCTTCATGAATTTGGTTTTGTAACTTAGATTTTTGGTCAGCGATTTTTTTCATTTTTTCAGTTAAAGCAGCTTTAGTTTCTTGTATCTCCTGCAACTTAATTTTATAGTAATCCATTAGCTTGGTAAGTTCTAAAACACTCATTCCAGTTTGTGTTCCTTTAATATCTCTGTTGCTTTTCAGCACATCGTACAATTCACTATTGCTATACAATGCAACATTTAATTTGTCCCAACTACTTTGTAATTTTTCAATAGAGTCTTCAAGCATTTTTATTCTTGCAGATTTTTCTATTGGCACCAGATAGTTATTGTTAAACTCAATTCCCATCAATGTTACAGCACTTGCTGTTTTAATTTGAATACTAT
This sequence comes from Chitinophagaceae bacterium, assembly GCA_049241265.1. GTDB lineage: Bacteria > Bacteroidota > Bacteroidia > Chitinophagales > Chitinophagaceae > CAIVPM01. Next base: position 8,171 of record JBMLRA010000146.1, on the reverse strand, counting down.
TTACGTCTATTGCATTGGCAATATTATCTATCACTAATTCATTGTTGCCTTGTTTAAGGCTTGCATTTGCTGTGTGTGTAAGTTCTGCCCCTGATTTATAAACAGTTGCAGTTTTAAGTTCCGATGGAACAATGTTTCTTTCATCATTTGCAAAAGAGTTGATGCTGATGACAGCACAAATGACCATTAATACTTTTTTCATAAACTTATATTTTGTTTAACTGATGTTGCTTTTGTAAAGATTACATAAACATTAAAAAATTAATATGCTAAGATTTTGTTAAAACCAATAATAACAGGCATTAATTTGCATTATGAACACAGCATTAGAAAATTATCAAATTCAAAAGAAATTAACTGTTGTTGTTATCGTGCTTTTTGCCATAAAACTAATAGCTTGGTATCTTACTAATTCAATAGCTATTTTAACTGATGCTTTAGAATATACAATTAACGTAATTAGTGGCTTAATTGGGTTATATAGTTTGTATTTATCGGCAAAACCAAAAGATAATAATCACCCTTATGGGCACGGGAAAGTTGAATTTTTATCATCATCAATAGAAGGTGTTTTAATGATTGTTTCTGCTTTTTTAATAATGTATGAAGCCATTAATAATCTTCGTCATCCACACAGCATTAATAAATTAGACTATGGAATAATTTTAATTGGCATAACCGCTTTAGTCAATTATTTGTTGGGTGTTGCAGCCATTAATCAGGGAAAAAAAAATAATTCTCTTGCTCTTATGGCTACTGGTAAACATATGCAATCAGATACCTATGCAACTATAGCTATTATCTTAGGGTTGGTGTTAATCTATTTTACACACTTAAGCTGGATTGATAGTATTGTAGCATTGATTTTTGCCTTTATCATTATTATATCTGGCTATAAAATTTTGCGAAAATCTATAGCTGGAATTATGGATGAAGCGGATGATATACTACTTAATAAATTAGTAGCAGTGTTGGAAAAAGCACGAGTTGAAAATTGGGTCGATTTGCACAATTTAAGAATTATAAAGTATGGTGGAACCCTACACTTAGATTGCCATTTAACTGTACCCTGGTATTTGAATGTACACCAAGCCCACAAAGAAATTGATGCATTAAGTGAGTTGGTAAAAAAAGAATTTGGTGAAAGTCTAGAACTATTTGTACATACTGATGGTTGCTTAGATTTTTCGTGTAAAATCTGTAGCAAAAAAGAATGCCCTGCTCGTAAGTTTGAATTTAAAAAAAAAGTTGTTTGGCAAGTTGAAAATATTTCGTCTAACCACAAGCACAACGTAGATATTCTATAACGCTTTTAATTTCGCTATTGTTTCAACTGGATTTGCAGCTTTAAAAACTGTATTTCCTGCAACTAAAACATCAGCACCAGCATTTAAAATTTCAGCAGCATTATCAAGCGTTACACCACCATCAATTTCAATTAATACATTCAAATTCCTTTGAATAATTCTGTCTTTAAGTTTTGATATTTTATGAAGTGTATTTGTAATAAATTTTTGTCCACCAAAACCAGGGTTTACACTCATTAAACAAACTAAATCTATATCTGCAAGAATATCATCTAACAATGCAATGGATGTGTGAGGATTTACTGCAACACCAGCCTGCATTCCTAAACTTTTTATTTGTTGAATATTGCGATGTAAATGGTTGCAGGCTTCAATGTGCACTGTTAAAATATCTGCTCCAGCAGCTTTAAAATCTGCAGCATATTTTTCAGGTTCAACAATCATTAAATGAACATCTAAAGTCTTTGTGGCAACTGTGTTAATTTGTTCAATCACAGGTAAACCAAAGCTAATGTTTGGCACAAATCTGCCATCCATAACATCTAAATGAAACCAATCTGCCTGGCTTTCATTTATCATTTTACATTCATCTTCTAATCGAAGAAAATTACTTGCTAGGAGGGAAGGAGCGATAAGTGGCATTGTAAATTATTTTATTTTCACGCAAAGATGCAAAGGAGCAAAGACGTAAAGAATTAGTTGTTATTTTTTTCCTTTTAATCGATATATTAATCCAAATTGCAAATTTCCTAAGTTGAAGCCAGATAAACCAAAGCCTCCATCAATCCCAAATCCTTTTGTGGTTGTTTCAACAGTTCCTGTGCTATTATTTTTTCCATTGTTGCTACTGATAGCTCCATACAAGAAATTATTCAGTGTTGTAGTAATGGCAAATCTATCACTTGCTCTATACATTAAACCTAAGCCTATATTGGCATTGGCACTGTAACCATTTTGTTTACTTTCAATAACATTTAATCCTGTATTTGAAATATATTCATTTTTATCGTAACTATATTCTCCATAAAAATTTGTTGTAATGGTAGAATATACTTTTCCAAATAATGGATTGAGATGTGTTTTTCCAAAACCAAATTGAATTTTATGTATTTGTCTTTTTGAAACATTCCCTGAAATATTATTATCACTTTTGGCACTATTATACATATAACCCAAGAATAGCGTGTTCATTACTTTATCTGAAACAAAAGTATTAATCGAAGGTCGAAAGCCAATTGTTATACTGTTGCTTTTATTGTTACTCCAAGGACTTTGATCGTTTTCACTTGTATTGGCTGAAATATTTGCAGCCCCCGCAATCCATTTGCTTCCTTTTTCAAATTGTCCTTGTGCATTTGCAAGACTTAAAACTGTAATTACTGTAAAAATTATTTTTTTCATATTTATATTTTTTTTAAAGACACAGGAAAAGAAAAAAATGTTGCACCCTTTTTTGGTATTAACATTACTTTTAACATTTTATTTCTTCTTCTTCCTCATTCTCTTCCACCAATTCGTTCTTTCTACTTCTACAGTTGTATCTAGCCTTGTTTTTAGTTGTGCATCTAAAACAGCAATGTAAGACATATGAATAATATTTCTTACACTACTGCCTAATTGCAACACATGAACAGGCTTTTTTAGCCCTAATAAAATTGGTCCTATGGCTTCAGCGTCTCCAACTTCTTTTAATAAATTATAAGCAGCATTACCAGCTGTTAAATTTGGAAAAATTAGCACATTTACATTTTCATCTACTAAGCTACTAAATGAATAATTATCTTTTAATATTTCTTTGTTAAATGCAAGCGAACCTTGTATTTCTCCATCGATAATTAAAAGTGGATTTTTTTGTTTTACTATTTGTGTTGCTTTTGATACAAGTTGAGCCTCAGCTCCATCGCTGCTTCCAAAGTTGCTATAACTTAACATTGCTATTTTGGGCACAATGCCCAATGTTTTTAGTTCTTTGGCAACAAGTAAAGCAATATCTGCTAGTTCTTCAGCATTTGGGTTAAAGTTTACGGTAGTATCTGCTAAAAATAATGGACCTTTTTTTGTAATCATTAGGTACATACCAGCAATTTTTTTAACACCTTCTTCTGTACCAATAATTTGAATTGCAGGACGGATTGCATCGGCATAATTTCTTGTTAACCCGCTAATCATTGCATCAGCGTCACCCATTTCAACCATCATAGCCCCATAATGGTTTCTATCTTTCATTACCTTTAGGCTTTCGTAATGATTAAAACCTTTGCGTTGTCTTTTCTTGTAAAATAATTCGCCATAAACCTCACGTTGTTGTTCTGTATCATCACTTCTTGGGTCAATGATTGGTAAGTCAGTTATATCAATATTATTTTCCTCAGCTATTCTATTAATTTTCTTTTCGTTACCCAAAAGAATTGGATATGCAATACCATCATCATAAATACTGCTTGCAGCTTTCAAAATTTTTGCATTGTCAGCCTCTGCAAAAACAATTCGTTTTGGGTCACGTTTAGCTTTGTTAGCAATGATTCTTAATAATTGATTATCTAAGCCAAGTCTTTTGTTTAACTCAACTACGTAGTTATCCCAATTTATGATATCTTTTTTAGCTACACCACTTGCTATTGCTGCTTTTGCAACTGCTGGTGCAACAGTAGATAGTAGTCGTGAATCAACAGGTTTTGGTATAATGTAATCTGCACCAAAAGTGATTGTTTTTTGATTGTATGCAAGATTCACAATATCTGGAACTGGTTCTTTTGCTAATGCAGCCAGAGCTTTTACAGCAGCAAGTTTCATTTCCTCGTTAATGGTTGTAGCACGTACGTCTAATGCACCTCTAAAGATATATGGAAAACCTAAAACATTATTAACTTGATTAGGATAGTCACTTCTACCTGTTGCCATAATGATATCATTACGAGCTTCTATTGCATCTTCATAACTTATCTCTGGATCAGGATTAGCCATAGCAAAAACGATGGGTTTTTTTGCCATAGACTTAATCATTTCTTTATTAACAACATTTCCTACGCTAAGTCCTAAAAATACATCGGCGTCTTTCATGGCTTTTGCTAAATCCCAATTAGCTTTTGATTTGCTACAAGCAAAAGGTTTTCTATCGCCTAAATCATCACGATTTTCATGCAAAGGTCCATTGATATCAAACAAAATAAAATTCTCATACTTAGCACCAAGTTCAGCATATAACTTACAACAAGCCATTGCAGCAGCACCAGCACCACTTACAACAAATTTTACTTTTTCTATTTTTTTCTTTTGAAGTTCTAATGCATTTAACAATGCAGCACCACTAATAATGGCTGTGCCATGTTGGTCATCGTGCATTACAGGAATTTTCATTGCTTTCTTTAGTTCCTGTTCTATATAAAAACATTCTGGGGCTTTAATGTCTTCTAAATTAATTCCTCCAAAAGTTGGCTCAAGAGCCTTCACTATTTCAACAAATTTTACGGGATCTTTTTCATTTATTTCGATATCAAAAACATCTATATCAGCAAATATTTTGAATAAAACGCCCTTGCCTTCCATCACAGGTTTACTTGCTTCTGCACCAATATTTCCTAAACCCAACACAGCAGAGCCATTGGTTATTACACCTATTAGATTACCTTTAGCTGTGTATTTATAAACATCCTCAACATTAGCAGCAATTTCTAAACAAGGTGCAGCCACACCAGGACTATATGCAAGTGATAAATCTTTTTGGGTTTTAGCTTCTTTTGTTGGAACCACTTCTATTTTACCAGGTCGTCCTTGACTATGATATTCTAAGGCTTGTTGCTTTAATCGTTCTAATTTTTTGTCCATCGTTTTTATTTATGTAACAAGCAATGTCAATACTTGTTAAAACTGTTGCAAAACACTTTTGGTGAAATTATTTTATACAAAAAGTGAAGTTGCAAACGTACAACTTATGGTTAAATATGAGACTAAATATTGTTATTTGGATAATATTTAGGAAAACTAAAAAGCTAAAAAATGTAAATGATTTTTTTTTACTGTATTGATAATTTATTACTATTGCTAACCATATAATTAAACTACCAAAATGAATAAAGCTATTTGCAAACTGCTGCTAATTATTTTACTATTCAATAATCATTATCTATTTGCACAAGATAAAAACGACATAATCTATAAAGAGCGTTCAGTGGAAGTTAAAAAAGAGATTTGGAGTGAAACAAATGACGCATTTAATGTAACTAAAATTCCCGATGAGTATAAAGATGAAAGTGCTGTTATTATTGCACGTTCAGTGTTTTACTCTCAAGATAAAAAGAATAAAGTAAAACTCACTTTATTCGGTCCTTCATTTAAAAATTCTCGCAATAATTATATCACAACTATTAGAGAGAAAGTTAAAATTAATGATCAAACCGCTTTGGAAGAGTATGCAAGTTTGGAATATAGAAAGCAAATTGATAAAACTACTTCATTTGGTTTGTTTAGCAAATTGCTAGATAAGGCATTTACTTTTATTGGTGTTAGAATCACAAAGCCCGATGGCAAAGTAATTGAGTTGAATATGGATGAGGAGGTTTTAACAAAAGACGAAAAGAAAAAAAAGGAAGGGAAAATTGCTATATCTGGTTTGCAAATTGGTGATATAATGGAATATTATATTAGGATTGAAGAAGTACAAGAGAACAATGAAAAAAAATTAGGACCTTATTTTTTTGTAATGGGAGGCGAGCATCCATTGCTTGACTTATCTGTTAAATTCATTATTGATAAAAAAGCTGGTGTGGCTTGTAAAGCAGCTAATGGAGCTCCAGAGTTTAAACAAACTATTACAGATGGAGATGATTTTATGTTTGAGTTGCATCAAAAAAATCTACCAAAAATTTTAAAACAAATGTGGCAAATGCCTTACAAGCAGATGCCTTATGTAGTGCTCACTTATAAAACAACTGGCGGTAGCAAAAAGCCTTTTATTGCTGGTGCTGTTACAAAAAATGTTACACAAAATGATTATTTAGAAGAGTTAGAGCCAGTATTAAATCAAATTGTATATGCAAGTCAAACGCCTTATGAAATAACTGGTGCAATGGCTAAGATAAAAGCTTTTATGGAAAAGTCAGCTGATACAAAACTTAAAAATCTTTCAGCTGATTCTTTAGCCATTACTATGTTTTATGTTTGGCAACATTATTATGGTTATTATTTCGATTTAAGCAGCAGTTATATAACACCACCACCAGTTGCAACTTGTGAGTTAAATGATTATAGCCTTTATAATTTTTATACTTTATTGGCTTTACATAAACTAATGCAAGAATTGAATATTGATAACGAATTAGTGGTTATTACTCCAATCGGTAGCCCTAACTCAAACGATATTATTGATTATGGAGATTATGATTTATTATTAAGAACCAAGGGTGAAAAACCTATTTATTTTTCAATGGATAATAGATTCTGTAATCCTTACGAAATTCCCACTAGATATCAAGGGCAGCTTGCAACAGTTTTGGATGTTGATTTAAAGAAAGGCTTTTTTGGAAAGTCTAATAGCTATAGACGAAATACAGCCAAAATTCCTTTAAGTAGTGGTATAGAGAACATTACTAAAGAAGAATTAAATGTTAGTTTTAATACTTCAAGTATGAGCATTGCAGAGGTTGATAGAACAGTTTCTGTGGCAGGCTATTACAGAACATCTACTCAAAAACAACTTTGCTTGCCCGAAGAAACTGAAAAAAGAAATGCAAAAATTCTAGGTATCAATAATGTGGTAGATAGGTTAAACGAATCAAGAAGTACTCGTAAAACTGCCGAAGAATTTCAAAAATTATTTGCCGATGCAAAAGCAAATTGGAAAGACGATTTTAAAAATGAAATTAAAGAGCAATTTGATATTGAACCTAAAGAAGTAACAAGTTTTGAAATTAAAAATTATGCATTAAGGTATTGGGACAAATATTTTGTTTACAACACCAAATTCAAAATGGAAGGGTGGGTGAAAAAGGCTGGTAACAATTATTTATTTGAGGCAGGGAAGTTAGTTGGAACTTATTCAAGAGTTGATAATAAAGAACGTGATAGAAAAGTAGATATTTATATGCCTTGTGCTAGAACATTTGAGTTTTCTATAAATGTTAATGTTCCTGAAGGCTATACAGCTAAAGGATTAGAAGCCTTTAACAAAAATGTAACCAATGATTTTGCATACTTTGTTTCTACAGCAACACAAAAGGGAAATGTAATTGTAATTACTGCTAAACGAGTTTTTAAAAATGCATTTGAGCCAGTAGCTAATTGGAAAAAATTATTAGAAGTAATGGATGCGTGTACAGACTTTACTGGTCAGAAAATATTGTTTGAAAAAAGCAAATAGAATTACTTACAAGGATAGAATAATATATTTTTTACAAGTGTGGACAAATATTAAAGGTTGTCATATTCGTATATATCGTCTAATTTAGTTTTAGCAGGCATATCAATAATTTGTTTAATAATTCCATCATGTAAATCATAAACCCAGCCGTGTAAATCTGGTCTGTTGTCAGTTTTCCAAGCTTTTTGAACAATTGATGTTTTAGCAAGGTTCATTATTTGCTCTTTGATATTCAATTCAATTAGCTTATTAACTTTCTTGTCTTCATCTTGTATATCCTTAAATTCATCTTGATGCAACCTGTAAACATCTTTAATGTTCCGTAACCATTTATCTATAATACCTAGGCTATTTTTGGTTAATGCAGCTTTAACACCACCACAACCATAATGTCCACAAACGATTATATGTTTAACTTTAAGTACTTCAACAGCATATTGCAATACACTTAGCATATTTAAATCAGTGTGTACTACCATATTGGCAATATTTCTATGCACAAATATTTC
>JBMLRA010000145.1:0-10523 GCA_049241265.1 Chitinophagaceae bacterium | reverse complement strand
GTCCAGCATTTTCTACCAACACAACTTATAGTAATCCACCAACGTCAATGGGACATTTAGATTATTATAATAGAATCCTTTCTAAAGGATATCATATTGGGCCTTTTATGGATCATGATACTCACTATACCAACTTTGGCAGAAGTAATAATAATAGATTAGCAGTAGTAGCACCATCATTATCTAGTACAGATTTTTTTGCAGCAATGAAATCAAGAAGTTTTTATGCAACAGAAGACTGTGATACCAGAGTAAATTTTAAACTAAACAATGCATCAATTGGCAGTATCAATAGTGGCATTAACCCTCCTGCAATTAGCTTATATGCAATTGACCCTACTAGTCCAAGTTCTGTACCCAATATTAAAATTATGTATGGCATTGCTGGTAGTGGTCTTTCGCCTGTTCAGGTTGCAAATGCTAATAGTTACAGTCTTGCTTTTACAGATAATAGCTTAATTAATGGAGCTGAAGCTTATTATTATGCAGATATTACCATTGCTGGCAATAGAACTATTACTGCCCCAATTTGGTATACCAAAGTAAGTAATGTACCAGTTAAATTATTAAATTTTGATGCAACACTTACTACAAACCGAACTGTTAAAATAGAATGGAAAACAACCAACGAAGTAGATAATAAAATGTTTGTAGTTGAAAAATCATTTGATGGTGTCTCTTTTTCAATTTTACAAAATGTAGACTCAAAAAACAGTACTGCTGTCAATAATTATGAGATAATTGATGCAAAACCGAATGAAGGTGTTAATTATTACAGATTAAAACAAATTGACTTAAATGGCAAATACACTTATTCAAACGTAATAGCCATTAACATTGAAACATATGAAAATAATTCATTTAGCATTTACCCTAATCCCACTTTTGATATGGTTCAATTGAACATAAATTCAACTGCTAAATCAAAAGCTTCTATCGCAATTTTTGATGTTACTGGTAGAGAAATCAAATTTGTTAATGTAGATGTTGTAAAAGGTTTTCAAACGCAACAACTGTTTACCAATCAATTAAAACAAGGGTCATACTACATAAAAATGAATATCAATAACCAAACTATTACACAAAAATTAATAAAACTATAATTGTTTTTGCAATAAAATGGATGTATCAAGCATTTACACCAATTACGAATTAACCACTTTAGTTGCCTTAATATTTTTTTCATTTATTGGTGGCTTTATTGATGCTGTGGTTGGTGGTGGTGGTCTTATTCAGCTACCTGCAGTTTTACTGAACCTGCCTAATTATTCATTACCAACTTTATTTGGAACAAATAAAATTGCTGCTTTATCTGGCACTTCTATTGCAGCTTATCAGTACTCAAAAAAAGTAAAATTCAATATTAAACTACTTGCAGCAACAGCTTTTTGTGCAGCATTGGCATCATATTCAGGAGCACAATTATTGCTGTATTTACATAGCAATAAACTAAAGCCAGTTATTCTTGTAGTGCTAATTATTATTGCTTTTTACACATATTTAAAAAAAGATTTTGGCTACGTAAAAACAAAAGAAATCTCGCTTAATAAACAAATATTGTATGGTGCAGTCATTGGTTTATGCGTTGGCTTTTATGATGGTTTTTTTGGCCCAGGTACGGGAAGTTTTTTAGTTTTAGGATTTGTATTAATTATTGGGTTTGATTTTCTTCAAGCATCAGCCTATTCTAAAATAATTAATTGTGTTACTAATATTGGTGCCCTAATGGTGTTCATAAAGCATAATAACTATTTATTAGAAATAGCCGTATTAATGTCTATTAGTAATATTGCTGGGGGATTTCTGGGTTCAAAATTTGCTATAAAAAAAGGTAATCAATTTATCAGAAAAATATTTTTATTAGTTGTTTTAATTATGATTTACAGATATGGGTATGATATTTTTTGTAATGAATCAAAATATTAATGCAGCTATCATTAGCATTGCTGAAAATATGCTTCAAATTTTCCTTAATAAATCTATTTTAAAACCTATTAGTCTTTTAACACCAATTCTTGTAATGCTAATATAATTGCTCTGATTACCAAATAGCTTATTACAAAACCATTTCAAGTCCTTACTTTTGTAATGTAAAAAATCAACCTTAATTTTTAAAGATGCAAGAGAATTTAAGTAATGAGTTAAATAAAAATATGGAGGTTGTACAAATGATTGAAGGTTTTGTAGCCGAGACAGTTCAAACAACGCTACTTGACCCAGATGATTGCTGGCAACCAACAGATTTTTTACCAGATATGACTAAAGAAGATGCTTTAGACGAAGTAAAAAAATTACGCGAAAGAACATCTTGCATACCCGATTCTGTTATATGTTCCTTAATAGGAAATATGATTACAGAGGAAGCATTGCCTAGTTACCAAACTTACTTTAATTTAATTGTTAATGAGGATAGAAATTTAACAAGTTCCAATGGTTGGGTTGCTTGGAGCAGAGCTTGGACAGCTGAAGAAAATAGACACGGGGATTTGCTAAATAAATATTTATACCTATCTGGAAGATGTGATATGAAAGCTGTGGAGCAAACCATTCATAGATTAATATATAATGGTTTTGATGCTCAAGCTAATGGCGATCCTTATCAAGCCATTATGTACACATCTTTTCAAGAAAGAGCCACTAAAATATCGCACGTTAATACTGGCAAATTAGCAGATAAAGCTGGTGATAACACACTTTCTAGGATTTGCAAACAAATAGCTGGAGATGAAGCTAGACACGAGAAAGCCTACAAGGCTTTTACATCAAAAGTATTTGAAATTGACCCTAACGGTGCTATCAAATCTTTTGAAGATTTAATGCGTAAGCAAATTGTTATGCCAATTGCTTTAATGAAAGAAGGAAATAAAAACCCAAATATTTTTGTAGATTTTTCAGCCATTACTCAAAAAATTGGTGTTTATACAACTTGGGATTATGCTGGCATTATTGAACATTTAGTTAAACTTTGGAAAATTGAAAATCTTACTGGCCTAAAAGATGGTGCTGCAAAAGCTCAAGAGTATTTATGTAAACTGGCAGATAGGTATAAAAGAATTGCAGAAAGAATGAAAGTACCCGATGAAATTAGTTTACACTGGCTTTCAAACAATAAATTAGCTTTCTAGTATTTCCGTCCCAGTCTTAACACGTAATAATATCTTTAGAATATTAGTTATTATTTTTTGTTTGAAAATACTTTATCAACATAATATTTACTAATAAGAATCCCCTTCGATAATTTATTCATCCAAGGGGATTCTTGTTTTTAGCTAAAAAATATTTAGCCAAAACTAAAAAGATTATAATGCTTTTATTGGTTTTCTAATGTTTTAATAGTTTGGGCAATCTTGTACCTTAACATTAGTTAATGTAAGTTTACCACTTCCCAAAGTAATAGTAACAATAGGTATTTTCCCATAAACACTATCGCCTCAATTACTATTATCCGTTAAAGAAAAATTGGGTGCTGTGATATATACAAAAGTTATACAGAATCTTAAAAAAATATTATGCATAACTTTCAGTAGGCTCACAAGCACAAACTAAATTTCTATCGCCATAAGTATTATTAACACGAGCCACACTTGCCCAAAATTTATTGTTAGCAACATAAGGCAAAGGAAATGCAGCTTCTTGTCTTGTGTATGGTTTATCCCATTCGTTGGCACAAATAACAGCTTGTGTATGTGGTGCATTCTTTAAAGCATTATTTGCTTTATCAACTTTGCCATCCTCAATTGCCTTTATTTCATTATGAATAGCAATTAAAGCATCACAAAACCTATCCAATTCAGCTTTATCTTCACTTTCTGTAGGTTCAATCATAATCGTTCCAGCTACAGGAAAACTCATTGTTGGTGCGTGAAAGCCATAATCTATAAGCCTTTTAGCCACATCTTCTGCCTCTACTCCACAACTTGTTTTATATGGTCTTAGGTCAACAATAAACTCGTGAGCACAAGTTCCATTTTTCCCTGTGTATAAAATTGGATAATGTTTTTCTAATCTTGCTTTCATATAATTAGCGTTTAAAATAGCATATTCTGTAGCCATTTTTACACCATCATAGCCTAACATTTTAATATAAGCATAGCTAATTAACAAGATAGATGCTGACCCAAAATTTGCTGCACTAACAGCATTTGCACCACCAATAGAAACGTGACTTGGTAAATGTTTTGCTAAATGCTCTCTCACACAAATAGGCCCCATACCTGGGCCACCACCACCATGAGGAATTGCAAATGTTTTATGCAAGTTTAAGTGGCAAACATCTGCACCAATTATAGCAGGAGAAGTTAATCCAACTTGGGCATTCATATTTGCCCCATCCATATAAACCTGTCCACCAAACTCATGAACAATAGAGCATATTTCTTTAATTCCTTCTTCAAACACACCATAGGTGCTTGGATAAGTAACCATTAATCCGCCAAGGTTGTCTTTATGCAATTCTGCTTTGGCACGTAAATCAGCAATATCGATAGTTCCATCTTCATTGCTTTTTACAATTACTACTTTCATTCCTGCCATTACTGCACTTGCAGGATTAGTACCATGTGCAGAAATTGGAATTAATACAACATTTCTATGAGCGTTATTATTGGCTTTATGATAAGCCATAATTGTTAGCAATCCTGCATATTCTCCCTGAGCTCCACTATTAGGTTGTAAGCTACAAGCATCAAAACCAGTAATCTCACATAAATATGCTGAAAGTTCATCTGTAATTTGCTTGTAACCCAATGCTTGATTAGCTGGTACAAAAGGGTGCATTTGAGAAAACTCTGCCCAACTAACTGGAATCATTTCTGTAGCTGCATTCAATTTCATTGTGCAACTACCTAGCGTAATCATACTTGTATTTAAAGACAAATCTTTGTTTTCAAGTTGTTTAATATAACGCATCATTTGGCTTTCGCTATGATGTGTATTAAACACTGAGTGTTCTAAAAAAGTTGAAGTTCGAGTTGCAAAAGTTGGAATATTATTTAAGATATCATCACTGTCAAACTCAATCTCAGCTTCGTTTTTACCAAGACTTTCAGCAAAAATATAAACGATGTCTAAAATATCAGTTTGAGTTGTAGTTTCATCAATTGAAATACCAATATGATTTTCATCTATCAGTCTGAAATTAAAATTATGTTTCTCTGCAATAGCGATGATATTTTTTGCTTCGCAAGAAATATTTAATGTGTCAAAAAAGTACTTGTTAGTGTTGTTAAATCCTAATGCTTTCAAACTAATGCTTAAAACATTTGCCAAAGTAGAAATTCTCTTTGCAATATTTTTTAACCCTTCTGCACCATGATAAACAGCATACATTGCAGCCATATTTGCAAGTAAAGCTTGTGCTGTACAAATGTTTGAAGTAGCTTTTTCACGTTTAATATGTTGTTCACGAGTTTGCAAAGCCATTCGTAATGCACGATTGCCTTGTGCATCTATACTAATGCCAATAATACGACCAGGCATCCCACGTTTAAATTCATCTTTCGTTGCAAAAAATGCAGCATGTGGACCACCATAACCTAATGGCACTCCAAAACGTTGAGAGTTGCCTACAGCAACATCTGCACCTAATTCACCAGGACTTGTAAGCAATGTAAGAGCTAATAAATCTGTTGCCATCACAATATATGCACCAAAGCTATGAGCCTTATCAATAAAGGCTTTGTAGTCTTCGATGCTACCATTATTATTTGGATATTGAACCATTGCCCCAAAGAAAGTTTCATCAAGTTGTGCAGTCTTATAATCTCCCAAAACCAATTCAATACCAATAGGTGTTGAGCGTGTTATTAGTAAATCTTTTGTTTGTGGGAAAATAGCCTCATCTACAAAAAACTTCGTTTTAGTTGCATCATTTCCGTGATGAAAAAGCATTGCCATTGCTTCAGCTGCTGCAGTTGCTTCATCGAGCAATGAGGCATTTGCAAGTTCCAAACCTGTTAAATCACAAATCATTGTTTGGTAGTTTAATAAACTTTCCAATCTACCTTGAGAAATTTCAGCCTGATATGGTGTGTATTGTGTGTACCATCCTGGATTTTCAAAAATATTTCTAAGTATTACACTTGGTGTAATAGTGTTGTAATATCCTTGTCCAATATAGGTTTTGAATAGTTTATTTTTCGCTGCTACTTTTTTAAGTTCATTCAAATATTCAAACTCGCTAACAGCAGCTGGAATATTTAATTTTTTATTTAACTGAATAGCAGTTGGAACAGTTTTATCTACCAATTCTTCAATACTATTAACACCAATAGTATTAAGCATCTTTTTAGTATCAGCTTGGTTAGGCCCATTGTGTCTGCGTTGAAATTCAGTAGATTGTTCTTGAAAAAGATTCATAAAGATTATTTAATAAAGTGTGGATTGTGTGGAAATTAGCGTTCCCTAATAGTTTGCAAATGTAAGGGAGTAACATTTATTTTGAAAATTACAAGTTTATGCAGCTCATTACTTTTTTCGATTTTCATAAAAAAGATTTGTGGATTTTCTTCTTTCAATCATCTAATATTTACACTTACTTTACTGCTGTGAACAAAAAGCAATTTGATAATATTTCGGATGATGAATTATTGGAGAAGTATTACCAATCTCACAATAATGAATGGCTTGGTATTTTACTCCAACGCTATACCTTATTGCTTTTTGGTACTTGTATGAAATATTTGAAGGATGAAACAAAAGCTAGTGATACTGTGCAGCAAGTGTTTTTGAAAGCTATTGATGAACTTGCTAAATACAAGGTGACTTACTTTAAAAGTTGGATTTATATGATTGCAAAAAACAATTGTTTAATGCAACTAAGAAACAAGAATATTACAGCTGACATTTCTGAATATCACATACAAGATGATAGTTTAGATATAGACGAACTGAAGTTAAAGGAAGTTGATTATCACTTTTTAGAAAAATCCATTGAGGAACTGAACGATGAACAAAAACTCTGCATTAATTTATTTTATCTTCAAAAAAAATCTTACAACGAAATTGTAACAGCTACTAACTTTACTTTAATGCAGGTTAAAAGTAATATTCAAAATGGGAAACGAAACCTAAAAATATCGATAGAAAAAAAGAGAATGCAACAATGAATCCATCAAACAATATAACACCCAATAACGATGAGCGTTTGATGAAATATCTTGAAGGTAAATTATCTGGCGAAGAACTGTATGAATTTGAAAAAAAAATGGCTGATTCTGATTTATTGAATGATGCTGTTGAAGGTTTAGAAACAATTAAGCAGCCAAAAAATATTGATAGTTATGTGAATGATTTAAACAAACATCTTCAGCAATATACATCATCAAAAAAGAAACGCAGAATAAAAAATCGGTTAGAGTTGAATGATTGGACATTACTTTCCATTTTCCTTATTATCGCTTTGTGTGTAATTGGATATTTTGTTATCAGAATGTCGAAACTACACTAGTTTAGCAACAGTTAAGACATCTTGAGCTGTAGAATCTCCCTGCTCTTGTAATTTGCCAAAAGCTGCTGCTGTAGCGTAATTAACAATATCTTGGGCTGCATTGTTATTATACAAACCATAAATCAAACCCGCCATAAAACAGTCTCCACTCCCACTTCTATCTACAACTCCTTTACAAGTAAATTCGTTTGAGTTGTAAAATTTATTTTCATTATATAATGTGGTGTAATAAAGTATGTCATCGTGATTAGCATCAAATCTAAAAGTATTGGCAACAGTTTTACATTTCGGGAATTTATTAGTAATTAACTCTGATGTTTTTTTAGCGTGGTTTAAATAAGCATCTTTACATTTTTTATCGTGGATATGTTCATCTACTTCAATACCTAGCAAAGTGTTAGCACTCCAAATATTCCCCATTACAACATCACAATATTCTACAATTTGAGGCATAATTTCTATGGGTTGCTTACCATATTTCCAAAGTCTAGCTCTGTAATTTAAATCAACAGATATAGTAATTCCTTTTTCAGATGCAACTTTAACAGCTTCTAAACAAACATCTGCTACATTTTGATTGAGTGCAGGGCTAATAGCAGAAAAATTCAACCACGACACATCATTTAAAACTTTGTCCCAATCTATCATTCCAGTTTTTATTTCAGAAAATGAAGAATGTTCTCTATCATAAACCATACTGCCTTTTAAATCTGCTCCACGCTCGAGATAATACAAGCCAATTCTATTGCCCCTATATAAAATAGACGATGTGTAAATGCCGTGATACTCAAGATATTCAATGATATGTTTACTCATAAAATTATCTGGCAAAACAGTACTATATTTTACAGGAATATTCCAACCAGCAAGGGCTGTAGCCACATTTGCTTCGGCACCACCAACATATAGTTGCATTGGCTGTTTTTCTGCTGCCAAAACATTTGTTGCTGGGGAAATTCGGAATAACAATTCTCCAAAACAAAGCACTTTATTCTTTCTCATATTGGTAAAAGTAAAAATATTTTATAGATATTTATTAAATAAGATTGGCGAGTAAAATACTCGCCAATTTGAAAATCTATAATAACAAACTTAATGCACTGCGTTGGTGGCTTTAAGCTTTTCTTTTGCTGCCAAATGCCCAACATCCCAACCAAAATAATTTGATGCATTATTAAAGCAAATATCTTTTATTATTGAACCCACTAATTCAATATCATTTGGCATTTCGCCATTTTCTATTTCTGTGCCAAATAAATTACACAAAAGCCTTCTAAAATATTCGTGGCGAGGGAAAGATAAAAAGCTACGACTATCAGTCAACATTCCAACCATTTTACTTACCAAACCCATATTAGATAAGGCATTCAGCTGTTTTATCATTCCATCTTTTTGGTCTAAAAACCACCAACCACTTCCAAATTGAATTTTACCTGCACTGCTACCATCATTAAAATTTCCAATCATTGTAGCCATTAATTCATTATCAGCAGGATTCAAATTATACAAAATAGTTTTTGCTAGTTTATTATTAGTGTCTAATCTATCTAAGAATTTAGATAATGCTTTCCCTTGACTAAAATCACCAATAGAATCCCATCCAGTATCAGCTCCTAACACACGATTCATTCTACTATTATTATTTCTCAATGCACCTAAATGATACTGTTGAATCCAACCTTTTTCACAATCCCATTCGGCAAACCATTGTAACATTGCACTTTTAAATTTCAGTTGCTCATAACTGCTCAAAGCCTTGCCACTTCTGATGTTGGCAAACATTGTTTCAATTTCTTCCTTTGTAAAATCTTCTGCATACATTTCTTCTAAACCGTGATCACTTACTTTACAACCATTAGCAGCAAAAAAATCGTGACGAGATTGTAATGCACTAATAAAATCGTTTAAAGTTTTGATGTTTGAATCGCACACTGTTTCTAACTTATCTACATAACCATTAAATCTCGCAACATCACTTACATCCATTGCTTTATCAGGACGAAATGCAGGCAGAATAGGTATTTCAAAACCTTCGTTCTTTAATTGAATATGATAATTCAAATCATCAATTGGGTCATCAGTTGTGCAAACAGTGACCACATTCATCTTACGCAAGAGGTTCTTTACAGAATACTCTGGCGTTCTTAATTTAGCAGAACATTCATCATAAATTCTTTTTGCAGAACTTTCATTCAATATTTCGTGAACGTCAAAATAGCGTTGTAATTCAAGGTGCGTCCAGTGATACAAAGGATTACGTAAAGTATAAGGAACTGTTTTTGCCCATGCATAAAATTTTTCCCAATCACTTGCATCTCCAGTAATATATTTTTCATCAACACCATTGGTTCGCATTGCACGCCATTTATAATGGTCGCCATACAACCAAACCTGTGTAAGGTTTTCAAAGTTTTTATCTTCTGCAATTTGCTGTTGTGGCAAGTGGCAGTGATAATCAATTATAGGCATATCCTTAGCATACTGATGATATAAAATTTCAGCAGTTTTATTGCTTAAAAGGAAGTTCTCATCTAAAAACTTTTTCATTTTCTTTTATTTATATTTTTATCAAAGCCTTACGGCTATTGATTTTTATTATTATGTTACCAGCTTTTGTAATTCTATTAATCGTCTGTTGCGTCGCACTCTTCAACGTTCTGTTCTTTATTCATCATATTAGCCACGAAGACACAAAGTCACAAACATTTATTTTATTGCCTTTGTGTTAAACATTTTTTGCTTTTGAATTTATAAACTTACCCCTCTCTTCCAAGGAATAAAATCATCCTGATTCAATTGTACGGCTTTGGGAATTACTTCTCCACTGGCAACTTTTATACAATATTCCAAAATCTCTTCGCCCATTTGTTGCAATGTTTTTTCACCACTAATTACACCACCACAATCAATATCTATAATATCAGCCATACGCTTTGCCAATACAGAGTTTGTTGCTACTTTAATGGTTGGACAAACTGGATTGCCTGTTGGTGTTCCCAAACCTGTTGTGAACAAAATTAGTGTTGCACCACTTGCAGCTTTGCCAGTTGTAGCTTCAACATCATTACCTGGTGTG
>JBMLRA010000144.1:0-1330 GCA_049241265.1 Chitinophagaceae bacterium | reverse complement strand
ATGAGAACATCAATACTTAAACACAGTTTTTGCATTTTAGCACTTCTACTTACTTGTATAACAGCTAAAGCACAAACGCCAACTATTACTTCAATATCACCTACATCTGCAAAACCCGGAGATATTGTAACCATTGTAGGAACAACTTTTGGTAATACTGTTGCAACGAATGAAGTGTATTTTGGCAATGCAAAAGTCACTGCATATACATCTGCATCTTTAACCACATTAAGAGTTGCTGTGCCTATTGGTGCAACTTATGGACCTGTTACAGTTTTAAATAAATTTAATAGTAAAAGTGTTACAAGCCGCCAATTTTTTAGCCCCATATTCAGCAAGCCTAAAGGCAGTTTTACATCAAGTGATATGTCTGTTAGTGGAACCTTTGGCACTGGAACAAATCCTTATAATGTTGCTGTTGGTGATATTGATGGAGACGCTAAGCCTGATGCAGTTGTAGTTAATTATAGTGCCAATACATTTTCAGTTTTAAGAAATACAAGTTCAAGTGGTAGCATAAGTTTTGCAACCAAAGCAGATTTTACCACAGGCTTAAATCCTTATTCAGTAGCTATTGCAGATATTAATAACGATACCAAACTTGATGTTGTGGTGGTGAATAATGGAGCTAGTACTATTGCTGTTTATCAAAATACAAGTACAGCTGGAACAGTAAGCTTTGCTACTGCTAAAACTTATGCAACTGGTGCATCAGGTTCTGGTTCTACTGGTATTGCGATTGCTGATTTAGATAATGATGGTTGGCAAGATGTATTGGTGTGCAATGGTGGAAATAATAAAGTCTCTTTTTTAAAAAATACTTCTACTACAACAGCAATAAATTTTGCTACAAAAATAGAATATAACACTGGTACTACTCCACGTAGTATTGCCATTGGCGATATTGATGGTGATGCTAAATTAGATATTATAGTTACCAATGCAGGTGCAAGTTCAATTTCTACTTTAAGAAATACAACTATTGCAGGAACATTTAGTGTAGCTGCAAAAGTCGACTATGCTGTTGGTTTAGATCCTATATCAGTTGCTTTGGGAGATATTACTGCCGATGGAAAATTAGATGTAATTGTTTCAAATTATAATGCAGGTAATGTTAGCACATTAAGAAACACAAGCGTTTCTGGAACTATAAGTTTAGCAACTGCTGTAAATAAATCAACTACATCATTTGCTGAAACTGTTTCTATTACTGATATTGATGCAGATGGAAAAGTTGATGTATTGAATGCTACCAACGCAAGTAGTTTAGCTGTTTTAAAAAATACCACCACAGGTACAACACCAACATATTTAGCTGCAATAACTTTTG
>JBMLRA010000143.1:0-15060 GCA_049241265.1 Chitinophagaceae bacterium | reverse complement strand
AATCTGGCATTTTAAGAGATTTAAAAATTAACAGGACGAGACAGTTTAGTAATTAGTATTTTCAATGATTTTGTATTAAAAATAGTTAGGGGTTGGTTTTAAGTTAAAATTTCCAACCTTTTAGGGTTAATAATTGTTTGCAGTGATTACAAAAATCTTTCTCATTATTTGTAGTATTACCTCCCTCGGCATCTTGCATGAAACAAGTTTTGTTGGCACAATGTGGTAGACCTTGCGTGTGTCCTAATTCATGAACAGCAACTTTGTAAAATTGACTTTTTTTATTTTCTTTTGAAAGTCGAAATGTCGATGCAATACAAGCATTTCCTGGACAATACCCAAGCCCCATAACTCCCCAATCTTTTATTTTATCTTTATTAGTGCTAATATCTTTTGATGTCAATCCAATCACTACATGCCCATTTTCACAGATTTTACTTAAAAAACGAATCAAGGAATCCGCTCTGTATCTATTTCTTTCTTCATAATATGCCCACTTTGGTAATGAGATAGCTTTCTTAATATTGATATATGGATATACTAATTTCAATTGATTGTAAGCAAACACTATATCATCATTTGCAATATCATTAAAAGGCTGAATATCTATCACTGTAGCATTTGAAGCCAAGTTGTGTTTTTTTGCAATAACTGCATTATCCTTTTTATGTTTGCATTCACTTAAAAGCAGCACTAATAAAAAAGAAACAATATAATTACATATAAATTTCATTAACCTTTCCTTTCATCCTTCCACATTTCATTAAATGTCTTAGTACTAAAATCTAATTTACCACGTTGGTTGCTCCAGCCTTTAAAAACAATATTCAGTACTTTATTTTTTAAAGCCCCATTGCCCATATTCATCATATTACGATTAAGGCTAGCTGTTTTCCAAGCCTTCCAAGCAAGGCGTTCCATTAAAGTGCTGCTTCCTTTTTTTACTGCTTCGTGGCGATTATCTAAAAGTAATTCGTGCAGGTTTATTTTCATTGGGCAAACCTCGGTACAATTACCACATAAAGATGATGCATAGCTAAGATGTTTGTAATCATCTATACCGTTTAAATGTGGTGTAATTACACTACCAATGGGACCACTATAAGTTGTTTCATAACTGTGTCCTCCAATATTTTTGTATACAGGGCAAGCATTTAAACAAGCCCCACAACGAATACAATATAAAGCCTCTCTACTTGTAGGATTAGCTAGCAAATTAGTGCGTCCATTATCAAGTAAAATCACATACATATCTTCTGGGCCATCAGCTTCATTAGCTTGTTTGGGACCAGTTATAATACTATTATAAACAGTTACTTTTTGCCCAGTACCAAATGTTGAAAGTAATGGCCAAAACAAAGCAAGGTCGTTAATTGATGGTAAAACTTTTTCAATACCTACCACCACAATATGTGTTTTTGGCATCGAGCAACTAAGCCTTCCATTGCCTTCATTTTCTGTTATTGCAATACCGCCAATATCGGCTAAAATAAAATTAGCACCAGTAACCCCAACTTCTGCTGCTGCATATTTTTCTCTCAAATTTTTTCTAGCAACTTGTGTTAATTCTTCTGGTGACAAACCTCCAGGCACACCCAATTTATCAGCAAAAAGTTTTGCTACATCTTCTTTGCTTTTGTGCATTGCAGGTGTTACTATATGATAAGGAGCTTCTCCATCTAATTGTTGAATATATTCGCCCAAATCAGTTTCTACACTTTCAATTCCATTACTTTCAAGATAATGATTCAAATGAATTTCCTCTGTAACCATACTCTTGCTTTTAACCAATGTTTTGCAGTTTTTCTCCTTGCATATTTTACCAATAGCTTCAAGTGCATCGTTGCTATCGCTAGCCCAAATTACTTTTGCCCCATTTGCAGTAATTTTCTTTTCGAATTCTTCAAGATATTTATCAAGATTTTCAATGGCTTTATGTTTAATATTTTTTGCCATTTCTCTTGCAGCCATTAAATCACTAAACTGTGCTTTACCTTGTGGCACAACAGCATTATACTTACCAATATTAAAATTTATTTTTCTGCGATGGTTTAAGTCGGCAGCTTTGATTGTACTTTTTGCAATAAATGAGGATGCAGTTTTGTTCATAACATAGAATTAATAAACAAGTAATAATGCAAACATATTGTATTTAACCTGCTAGCACAAGATTAACCACTTAAAACTAATTACTTCCACTTATATACTTCGGCTAGTTGTTATTGTAATAAAGCAAACAGTTTTGCAACCAATTAGAAAAATAAATTATGAGAAAAATTTTTACACTAGGGCTATTTACTGTCTTGTGTGCATTTGCCCAAGCACAAACTATTACAGGGTTATTAAAAGATGATGCAAGCAAAGCTGTTGCTGGAGCATCAATTACATTACACAAATCTAAAGATTCATCTATTGCAAAAATTGCTGTATCTGATAAAGATGGCAAGTACATTTTTAATATTACAGCAATAGGAAAATACTTTGTAAGCGTTGCTAGCGTTGGCTTTAAGAAAACAAATTCAGCAGTATTTGAATATAGTGGCAGTAAAGTTGAAGTGCCAATATTAACACTTACAAAAGCAAGTAAAGATTTAGGTGAAGTAACTGTTACCAGTAAAAAACCAATGATTGAAGTTAAGGCGGATAAAACTGTTTTTAATATCGAAAACAGCATTAATGCAGTTGGTACAGATGCTTTTGAATTATTAAGAAAATCACCGGGAGTAATGATTGATAAAGATGATAACTTGCAATTGAGTGGTAAGAATGGTGTGCAAGTTTATATTGATGGAAGACCCTCTCCTTTATCTGGTAAGGACTTAGCTGACTACTTAAGATCGATGCAAAGCAGCAATATTGAAGCAATTGAGTTAATTACCAATCCAAGTGCAAAATATGATGCAGCTGGTAATGCTGGCATTATTAATATTCGTTTAAAAAAGAATAAATCATTTGGAACAAATGGAAGTGTTAATGCTGGTTATGCTATTGGTACTTATTCTAAATACAATGCTGGATTGAATTTAAATAATAGAAATAAAAAAATAAATCTTTTTGGTAACTACAATTACAATCACAGTAAAAATATTAATACACTATCTATTTACAGAGAGCTGCTTGATTCTGCCTTTGACCAAAATGGGGATATGATACCAATTAGTACATCACACACATTTAAAGTTGGTGCTGATTATTATGCAAACAAGAAAAACACATTTGGATTTATTGTAGATGGAAATTTTAGCAATACAGATATGACCAACAATGTAACTACTCCACTTACATACAAACCAACGAATACGTTTATTAGAACATTAGTTGCTAATAACACATCAGCAATGAAAAATAATAATATCAACATTAACGGTAACTATAAATATATTGACACAAGTGGACACGAACTAAATTTTGATGCAAACTATGGTAGATTTGATAATAACAATAATCAACTACAACCCAATTATTATAAAGATGCTAGTTACACAACATACAGCACTATTATTTATAGAATGATTAGTCCAAGCATTATTGATATTTTAAATGGCAAAGTTGACTATGAACAAAAATTTGCTGGTGGAAAATTGGGTGCTGGAATAAAAATTTCGAATGTAAAAACTATTAACGATTTTCAGCGATATGATGTACAAAATATTGCAACCGATACAAAAACACTAGACACATCTCGTAGTAATAAATTTACTTATAAAGAACAAATTAATGCCGGATATATCAATTTCAATAAACAGTTTAAAGGTGTTATGTTTCAAATTGGTTTAAGGGTTGAAAATAGCAATGTTACAGGTAATACTTTGGCAAAAAGTAATGATGGTAGTGGCTGGAAAGAATATGATACCACATTTGAAAGAAAATACACCGACTTATTTCCAAATGCAAGTTTATCGTTCAACAAAAACCCAATGAATCAATGGAGTGTAAGTTATAGTAGAAGAATCGATAGACCTGCGTACCAACAACTAAATCCATTTGAATTTAAATTAGATGAATACACTTATCAAAAAGGAAATACCAATTTAACACCTCAATATACAAACATATTTAGCATATCAAATACCTATAAATATATGCTTACAACTAGCTTAAGCTACAGTCACATTAGGGATATGTTTGCTCAAATAATTGATACTACTGAAAAATCTAAAAGCTTTATGACAAACAAAAATTTAGCTACACAAGATATTTTTAATTTAAGCATTAGTTATCCGTTTCAAAAAGGTATTTATAGTGCTTATTTTAGTGTTAATGCTTTTTACTCAAAATATAAAGCCGATAATGTTGGCGGTGCTGGTAGAAACATTAGTTTAGAAGTAACCTCTGCGAATTTATATATGCAACATACCTTTAATTTAGGAAAAGGTTATAGAGCTGAGCTTAGTAGTTGGTTTAGTACTCCATCAATTCAACAAGGAACTTTTGAAAGTAAAGCTATGGGCTTTGTTGATTTAGGATTAAGCAAACAAATTATGCAAGGAAAAGGTAACATTAAACTAGCTGTTAGCGATATTTTTAAAACAATGAGATGGAGAGGCACAAGCAATTTTGTAGGTCAATACCTAAATGGTCAATTCAGATGGGAAAGCCAACAAATTAAATTGAACTTTAGTTATCGCTTTGGAAAAAACACAGTTAAAGCTGCACGTCAAAGAGCAACAGGAGTAGAGGATGAGAGCAAACGTGTACAAAGTGGTGGTGGTTTTGGTGGATAAATACTTTTGTTATATAAGTTTTGTTTTGGTTTAATAAAATGCCTCATCATTGTGATGGGGCATTTTTCATTCATATTAATTTTAGATATTATACCATTAAATTAAAAACATTTGAAAAAAGGAGCATAAACCCGAATAATAGTTTTTATTAATTTGTTTTATCAGAAAGCTTTAAAAAATAAAGGATTGAATATATTGCAAAATAGTTTGTTGCTCATATCAATAATTTAACAATTAATTACCAATTTTAGTGTTGGCATAAGTCAAATGATGTTTTCTTTGCATAAATTTTTACATTATGACAACGATTGCAGTAGCTAAAGGCGATGGAATAGGGCCAGAAATTATGGATACAGTATTAACAATTTTTAATGCTGCTAATGTTCCTTTAAAATATGATGTAGTTGAAATGGGTAAATGGGTTTTTGATAAAGGGTATAGCAATGGAATGACACCTGAAGCACAAGCCACTATTGAATCTCTAGGTATTCTATTTAAAGGGCCAATGGAAACCCCTAAAGGAAAAGGTGTTAAAAGTGTAAACGTAACTGCACGTAAAACTTGGAACACTTATGCCAATAAAAGAACCTTTCAAACTTTACACGGTGTAGATACTGTTTTTAGCAAAGCAGGAATTCCAATAGACGTTACAATTGTAAGAGAAAATATAGAAGATACCTATGGTGGTATAGAACATATGCTTACACACGATGTGGCTTTAAGCAGAAGATTCATTACCCGTCCAGGAAGTATGCAGGTAATTAAATATGCTTTTGAAATGGCAATGAAAAAAGGTGCTAAGCGTATTACTTGTGGGCACAAAGCCAATATTATGAAAATAACGGATGGATTATTTCTTGAAGTTTTTTATGAAGTGGCAAAAGAATATCCTGACCTTAAAGCTGATGATATTATTGTAGATGATTTGTGTATGAAATTGGTTACACGCCCAGATACTTTTGATGTAGTTGTGTTAACTAATTTGCAGGGAGATATAGTAAGTGATTTATGTGCAGGATTAATTGGTGGTTTGGGATTTGCTCCATCAGCAAATATTGGAGATCATATTTCTATTTTTGAAGCAGTACATGGCACAGCACCTGATATTGCAGGAAAAAACATTGCAAACCCTACAGCCCTATTATTAAGTGGCATTGGAATGTTACAACATTTAGGCTTAATGGAAAGTGCTACTATTATTGAAAATGCATTGCTGTATACATTAGAAAGTGGTGCACATACGGGCGATTTTGGCAATAAACAAATACCGTCTTTAAGCACCATTGAATTTGCAAATTCAATCATCGAAAATTTTGGAAAAAAACCAAGTCACAATCCAAAAGCCGATTTAAGTGATATTGCTAATACCTGCACAGTTTATAACTTAGACAAAAACCCAATGCTTGAAAGTGCTGAAGCTATTCAAGAAGTAATCATTGGTGTAGATATGTTTATTGAAAGTAATGAACAACCTATTGCAGTTGCAGAAAAATGTATGCAACATACCATTAATAAATATAAACTAATTACCATAAGCAACAGAGGTACTCAAGTTTGGCCAACGGGTAGCGTATTTACAAATCTTGTAAATCAATATAGATGCAGATTTGAAAGTATTGACCAAAGTCCATTAACACAAAAAGATATTATTGATTTATATGCTAGCTTAGCCAATGATTTTAAAATTTGTAGCTTAGAATTATTAAATATGTGGAACGGTGTTAAAGCTTATAGTTTGGCACAAGGACAATAAAAACAAATGAAAAAATATCTTTTAATTACTCAATTGTTGTTGCTTACACAATTTGCTTTTTCTCAAAGAAATCCCATACCCTCAATAAAAAAATGGATAGTAGGAAGTTGGAAAACAAGTTTACCTAAAGGATATATTATTGAAAGTTGGAGTATAAAAAATGATAGCACATTAAAAAGCACTAGCCACATCATCAAACCCAATGGTGATAGTATGTTGCAAGAAACAGTAAGTCTTGAATACAAGAAAGGTGTTACTAATTATGTGGTTACAGCTGCTAATCAAAATGATAGTTTACCTGTATCGTTTAAATTAATAAAACATCAAAATAATAAGTTGATTTTTGAAAACCCAAAACACGATTTTCCGCAAAGGATCACTTATAAACTTATTTCAAAAAATAAAATACTTGCTTGGATAGAAGGTAAAATAAAAGGCGAGTTCAAGAAAAAGGAATTTGAAATGGAAAGAATGCCATAAAGACCTTGAAGGTTTTTAGAAACCTTTAAGGTCTGGCAAGGGAACTCTATCTAACTACATCCTCTCTTTACCCACAATATTTCTGGTATTTTTAACAATGCCTTTTCTGTTGTATAAATAGGTAATTACTAGGGATAAATTTATTATTTTTGAAACATTAATAAATTCTATATGAGAAGAATTATCTTACTACTTTCTTTAGTATTTGTCACTAAAACCTTAAGTGCACAATACGAAACAGATTTTCCAAAATGGATCGACCAAACACCAATCAGCTGCTTATATCTCGATGTTAAGAACGAAGACACCACAACAGAATATGCACAAAAAATTTTAAAAATAGTAAGAGATAACTGGACAATTTCTCCAGTAAAAATTTGGGGATTACTAACAGTCGAAAAAAATGAAGAAAAGGTTTTAAAACCTGGTAATGCTTTTTTAGATATTTCATTTGACTTTAATGCTGCAACAGCAACTATTGCAAATGGTACTTCTAACAAATCTATTTATGACCCATCACGTTCCGAGTATTACTACTTTCTCAACTTCTGGACAGTTAAAACTGGTAAAAAATCCAGTATTGCAAGAGATGAGGTAAAACTTGTAAGAAGTGAGTGCACATTGAAGATAACACCCAAGCCCGAAACATTTGAACCTAAAGGAATTGTTTTTCTTGGCTTTAAATTACCCCCGAATTACGATTCAATAAAACTGGGAGATTATTCGATACTTGATGAAAAAGCTAGTAATTACATGTTAAATATTAAACCTGGCTTTATTAAAAACACTATACAATATGCAGTGAATTTGATAAAGGAAAGACGAAATGTTCAACTGTATAAGGACTATGATAATAAAGGTTTAGAAATTACATCAAAAGACACGCTATTCGTGCCCAATTACTGGTATGGGGATGCCGGTGCAATTTCAACTTTACATAAAATTACGAAAGAAAAAGAAGCTGAATTAAAAAATGAAGTAAGTGAAATATTAAAAGCATATCCTCACCCAATAAAATTAATATCGAGGGATGAATTAAGTGATAGAATATTGGCAACTGGTAAAAAGAATCTATTTTATCTAAGCTGGATTCAGAGTCATGATAAAAAAATTATAAGTGTTGTAAATGGCAAAAATGGGGAAGTGATCTATTCAAGGAATGTTGGTCTTATATTCAATCTTAAACCTAGAGATTTAAAATTAGTTGGCAGAGCTGTTGGTGATTGATTTTTATAACTAATTGTAGTACATCTCAACTCAGTATCTGGCTTTTACTATGCAATTTTTTGAGGCATTTATTAGAGTTGCCAACCTTTAAAAGGTTGGCAACTCTTTTTTACTTTAGGCAAGTTTATAAAGAAGGAATTTGAAATGGAAAGAAGCTTATAAAACAAAATGCCTTGCTAATAGCAAGGCATTTTGTTTTAATGATGACAATTATTTAATCAGGTCTTTCGCCATCTAAAAATGAATTTTTAGTAGAAATAACAGTTTGATTATTATCATTTTTTTCAACTGTAGTTTTACTGTAAAAATTTTCTACTGTAGCCAATGTATTGCCAAATAATTCCATATTTCTTCTAACATAAGCTGGCACATTATCAAACTCAGTATTTGAATCTGCACTATTCATGTTAAAAGATAAATTTCTAAGTTTTTGAATTCTTTCTAAAGCCCTTTTCTTTTGCTCTTCTTCTGCAGATAGGTCAACTGAAATATGATTAATAATATTTTCATTGTTTGTAGTTACTTCTGCTTCTTTATTCACTACTTCAAAAACAAATTCTTCTTCACTTTCTTCTTGGTTAATGCTAAACGAAGGTGTTGCTATTTCTTCAACAATGGCAGCAGGTTCTTTGGTAAATAATTCAAAAGTAAATTCTGATGTTTTAATTTCTTCAATTTGTTCTTCTATCTTAAAGTTAGAATATATATTAGAAGGTTTGCTCAAAAAAGTTGCTGTTGGTGGTTCTGCCTGTTCTCTAACAGTCATTTCAGCTATGCTTTCAGTTGTAGTTTCGTCAGTAATAAATTCTTGACTTTCATTACTTGTAGCTGATGTTACATTATCAGCTACTTCTATTTTTGCTGTACCAAAATAAGGCGTTTCAATCGGCTCACTAGCTTCTAACTCTAACTCAAAAATTTCAGTTTCTTTAGCATCTAATACTTCTTCTCTTTGAGCATCAAAATCATTGGCAGAATAATTATAGCCTGCTACATCAAATGCATTCTCAATTAATGTTGGCATTTCTACCAATTGTGGTTCAAATGGATTCTTATCCTCAAAAGGAATGGCTTGTTGCATTGCAACTGGCTCAACTATTTTTTTTTCCTCTGTATCTAAACCAAGCGTTAGTACAATTTTTTCTTCCTTAGGTTGTTCTTTTACTTCTACTTTTTTTGCAAATGGGTCTTTGTGTGCAAAGCCAGTTGCTATAATAGTAATTCCAATTTTTTTATCTAAAGAGTTATCAGTTCCCATACCTACAATTACATCTGCATGTTCGCCAGCTTGTGTTCTAAGGTATTCGTTAATAATATCTAATTCATCCATAGTGCACTCATCATCACCTTCTGCACTATTGATATTAATTAAAATCCATTTAGCTCCTTTAATTTCACTGTCGTTCAATAGTGGAGAGTTCAGTGCTTCTTCAATCGCATTTTGAGCTCTGTTTTCACCTTCGCAAGCAGCACTACCAAGTATGGCAACACCACCATTTTTCATAACTGTACATACATCAGCAAAGTCAACGATAATATGTCCTTTGCTATTGATTATATCAGTAATACATTTTGCAGCAGTTGCTAATACATTATCAGCTTTTCCGAAAGCTTCACGCATTTTTAAATTGCCATATTGCATACGCAATTTATCATTATCAATTACCAAAAGCGTGTCAACATGTGGCTTTAAAGCATCTATACCTTCTTTTGCTTGTTGCAATCTTCGAGGACCTTCAAATGAAAAAGGAGTTGTAACAATGCCTACTGTTAAAATGCCTAGCTCTTTGCACATTTTTGCTACAATTGGAGCTCCTCCTGTACCAGTTCCACCACCCATTCCTGCAGTAATAAACGCCATACGAGTATTCACTTCAAGAATGCTTTTTATTTCTTGCAAAGATTCTTCAGTGGCAATTTTTCCAACTTCAGGATTGGCTCCAGCTCCCAAACCCTGTGTGGATGCTGGTCCTAGCTGAATTTTATTTAAAACAGGGCTTTGTTCAATTGCTTTAGCATCGGTATTGCAAACAACAAAATCTACACCTTCAATATCCTGAGCATACATATAATTTACTGCATTGCTACCACCACCACCAATACCAAATACTTTGATAATGGAAGACTTTTGTTTTGGCAAATCAAAATGAATCATTGTTTTCTAATTTAATGGTTAGTACGAAATTTTCAGTTGGTTTTGGATTTTTATTTCTTATATAATTTTGTCTTCTTCTTCTTTAAACATTTCAATAAGTGTGTGTTTCATTTTATCCCAAACACTACCTATTTTTTTCTTTCTGTTTCCAACTTCAACACTTGTAGCTTTTACTGGTGTTTCAATGGCTTGTTGTTGCTCTTGTGTTGGGGGTTTAACAAAGTCATTTTTCAAAATACCCGGCACTTCTACTTGTTTAAACGTTCCTAAAAACTCTTTGTAACTATTCTCATAATCATCATAACCTTTTAGTATTAACCCTAAACAAGTACTATACATTGGTTTCTTTAATTCTTCAATATGATTAGGAGCTAAATGTTCAGTTGGCAAACCAATTCGTGCATTCAAGCCAGTTGCATATTCTGTTAACTGCACTAAATGCTTTAATTGAGAACCTCCACCAGTAAGAATAACACCACCATTTAATGATTTATTGTCAAGACCAACTTGTTTTAGATGATATACAACGAAATCAAGTATTTCACTCATTCGTGCTTGAATAATTTGGCTTAAATTTTTAACGCTAATCTCTTTAGGTGGCATTCCTTTTAATCCAGGAATGGTGATATAAGCATTTGCATTTGCTTCATTAGCCAATGCACTTCCAAACTGCACTTTCATTGCTTCGGCTTGTGTTTTTAATACTCCAAGACCTTGTTTTATATCGCTAGTGATATTTTCGCCTCCAAAAGGAATAACTGCTGTGTGTTTTAAAATACCATCATGAAACACAGCTATATCACTTGTTCCACCTCCAATATCTAAAATAACAACACCAGCTTCAAAATCTACATCGCTCATTACAGCACCAGCACTTGCTAGTGGTTGCAACACTAAGTCTTTAGTAATAAGTCCACTTTTTGTAACGGCACGATTAATGTTTCTGATAGCATTTTTATCGCCAGTTATAATGTGAAAGTTAGCACCAACTTTAACACCATTGTAACCAACAGGGTCTTTGATACTATGAATATTATCAACGTGAAAATCTTGTGGGATTACATCAATAATTTGGTCTCCAGCAGGAATAAATGTTTTACGCTGATTTTCTATTAATAAATCAATCTCTGCTCTTTGGATTTCAAACTCAGCATCTTGACGAACAATATCACCACGAGTTTGTAAACTTTTAATATGATGACCAGCAATACCTACATACACCTCTTTAATTTCTAAATCTGGATTACTTGCACAACAATTAGCTAAAGCTTGATTAATTGCTTTAATTGTTAAGTCAATGTTCAATACCTGACCATGTTGCACACCATTACTGTTTGCTCTTCCAAAGCCAAGAATTTCTAATTTACCATGTTCGTTTTTTCTTCCTGCAATAGCAGCAATTTTGGTAGTTCCGATGTCTAATCCAACTATAATGGGTGCTTCTATATGATTCATAAATCTTCTTAATTTAAAACGCTACAAAATTTGAAAACGTTTGATATACCCCTAATCAAAGGATAACGCTTTTTTTAATACTTTATTTTATAATTCTAGGTTTAATATTTTATTTGATTTAATAAATCATTAAGCCTGTGTTATTAATTATCAATAGACCCAACTATTCAATGAATCTTTTGTTGTAATTAAACTATCTATCGAATTTATTTCATTCAATGTGTCTTTATTAAAATGAGCTGTTCCTTTTCTTGTTGCCACTACCTGATTGTTAAACCTTATATCAATCAACTCATAACTATCAATGCCATTTTGCAACCAGGCTTGTTTATAAAATGTAAATAGTCTATTAAACTTATCTCTCATATTAGTAGTGTCGCCAAACTTGATTGTGTGATTACCAATTGCAGGATACAACTCAAAATTTCCAGATGTTGTGATATCAACTTGAGCAATTTGTGCATTCCAAAAAGAATCGAGATAAATGTAATTAGAAATATACTTCACCTTCATTAACATCACACTATCTGTGTGTGCTAAAACTTGATTATCGCTTGGAAAGCCTGTTATTGTTAGCACACGTGCCGATGCTCCATTTTTTATTGGCAATCTTGTCGCATCGTTATCAATGAATGTAGAAGAACCCGTTACACAAAACAATCTTGCAATTGGTATTCGCTGTTCAATATCTATATGCAACAAGCCACTGTTTTCAAAATATAGTTCAGCATTTTTTACCCATACATTTTGCTCTAATGCTTTTTCCAAACTAGCAATATCAATACGATGAATAGGTTGCTCTTTAATGTCTCCACTTGCATTAATTATTTCATTCACTTCTTTTTCTGTGATGAAGTAGTTTTGGTTGTTTGCACTAATTTCAATTTTGCTTCCTGTACAAAAACCATTTTTTCTTTTTTGCATAGCAGCTAAGAGAAGGATAAGAATGCCTAACCCAATTAACAGCCAAAGCCCAAGAATTAATTTATTTTTTAATGCAATTGTCAAATCAAATAATTTAGCTCAATAGTTCTTTTATCTCATTAACCAACACATCAATATCGCCTGCTCCAGCCATTACTAATAAATCAGGTTTTGTTTTACTTATATAATCTATCATTTCATTCTTGTCCAACACTTTATTATTACTCAAAGTCATTTTGTTTAAAATCATTTCACTGTTAACTCCTTCTATTGGCAATTCTCTTGCTGGATAGATTGGCAATAAAATTGTTTCGTCTGCCATATCTAAACTTGCAGCAAAGCCATCAACAAAATCTCTCGTTCTTGTATATAAGTGTGGCTGAAAAACCAAAGTCATTTTTTTATTAGGATAAATGCTACGAACTCCATTAATCAAAGCTTTCAACTCATCTGGATGGTGAGCATAATCATCAATCAAAATATGTTCTTCATTTTTGATGATGTACTCAAACCTTCTCTTAACGCCCTTAAAATTTGCTAGTGCTGCTTTAATTTTATCATTTTCAATTTTCAAATACTTTGCAACGCCAATTGCAGCCAAAGCGTTTTCTATATTATGTAAGCCTCCCATATTCAACACAACATCATTTATTATCCAATGTTGATTGATAACATTGAAATGGTAAGACCCATTAATTACTTTTAAATCTTCAATATGAATATCAGCTTCAACATCAGAAACACTATATGTGCAAGTGTCTGGTGTTGTAAATTTTTGTCTGATATGTAAACCGTGTTTTAAAATCAAGCAACCGCCATTTTTAATTTTATGAGAGAATTGAACAAACGCATTTTCAACTTCTTCAGCAGTTCCATAAATATCTAAATGATCAGCATCAACAGCTGTTATAATAGCAATATTGGGAGATAGTTTTAAAAAACTTCTGTCATATTCATCAGCCTCAACAACAACATTATTCTCCTTACTGCTCCAAAAATTAGTGTTATAGTTTGCTGCAATTCCACCTAAAAAAGCGTTACAACCAAAACCTGTATCTCGCAACAAATGACCAATCATAGTGCTGGTTGTGGTTTTGCCATGAGTGCCTGCAACACAGATATTTAAAGAGTTCTCAGTAATTAATTTCAACACATCACTTCGTTTCAATACACTATAATTATTATCTCTATAGAAATTTAATTCAGAATGATTTGATGGAATTGCAGGTGTATAAACAACAAAGTCAACTTGCTTAGGAATGAGGTTAATATTATCTTCAAAGTGAATATCTATGCCCTCGTTTTGCAGTTGTTTTGTCAATACTGTTTCTGTTTTATCATAGCCACTAACCTTGACTCCAATAGAGTGATAATAACGAGCTAATGCACTCATTCCAATGCCCCCAATGCCAATAAAGTAAACCGACTGTAATTTTTTTAACTCATTACTCATAGCGATTCTCTAGTTTATAATGATATATTTTTTAAAATTTGATTTGCAATAATTTCATCTGCATTGGTTATTGCAAACTTTGTTATTGCATTTTGCATTGTTTTTTGTGCTGCCAAATTTTCGATTAATGCAATAGCCGTATTTACTAAATCAACTTTTGCATTTTCATCTTTTATAAGTATTGCTGCATTTTTTTCAACCAAATGCATAGCATTAGCTGTTTGATGATCTTCTGCTGCAAATGGGAAAGGCACAAACACAACAGGCTTTTTTGTTACACATATTTCAGCAACACTCATTGCACCACTTCTGCTAATAACAACATCTGCTGCTACATAAGCCATTTCCATTTTTTCAATAAAAGAATTTGCCCAAATACCTTTTTTATTTTTTGCTACTGCTACAAATTGCTCTGCAGTTGACTTGCCTGTTTGCCATATAAGCTGAATATCGTTATCTACAAACTTTTCGATTCCTTGAGCAAGTGCTTCATTAATACTTTTAGCACCAAGGCTTCCACCAATTGATAAGACTGTTTTTTTATTTACATCAAGTCCAAAAAAAGCAACTGCCTCTGCTTTTGTAACATTGTTATTTGTAATTGATTTTCTGACAGGGTTTCCTGTTACAATAATTTTGTTTGAAGGGAAAAACTTCTCCATTCCCTCACTCACCACAAAAATTTTAGTAGCTTTTTTTCCTAAAAGAATATTACTCTTCCCTGCGAATGAATTACTCTCTTGAATAAAAGTTTTAATGCCTTTTGACTGACAATATTTTAAAACAGGAAAGCTTGAATATCCCCCAACACCAATAGCAGCTGTTGGTTTAAAATCGTTAACAATTTGTCGAACCTTCCAAAAACTTTTAATGAGTTTAAATGGAAGGG
>JBMLRA010000142.1:0-14413 GCA_049241265.1 Chitinophagaceae bacterium | reverse complement strand
CATTTTGTTATAAAATATTCCACAGTAAGTGAATATGATTAGGCATAATTACATAAGCATAAATATTTACTAGCTTATTTGCAACAAAATATTGCCACGAGTTAATGACCATCATTTTCAATTCATCAGTTGCCAATAAATGAGAAAAATCATTAATCGTATCGGTGTAAAAAAACACTTGTTGAAACTCCATTTGCCCCTGTGGTTTATATGCTACATTCATATTTAAGTCTAATACTTTTTTCGGTTACTGAGACATTAAATTATAGGAAAAAACCTTAAATAGGTTGCATATTAAAACAAAAACCCACAATGAAAATTGTGGGTTTTTATATCTTATACCAAATATAATTTATTGATTTGGTCTTTCTATTCTTGGTCTATCTTCTCTTGGTTGTCTATCGTTTTCTGTTCTTTCTGGGCGTGGCATTAATACTTTACGACTTAATTTAAACTTGCCAGTTCTTGGGTCTATATCTAGTAATTTAACTTTTACTTTATCGCCCTCTTTAAATACACCTTCCATTGTTTCTAAACGGCTCCAACTAATTTCGCTAATGTGCAATAATCCTTCTTTTTTAGGTAAAAATTCTACAAAAGCACCAAACTCTTTTATGCTTTTAACAGTGCCTTCATAAGTTTCTCCAATTTCTGGTTGTTTCACAATGCCGTTAATCCAATCAACGGCTTTTTGCATATTATCACCATTATTACTCAATATAGAAACTTCACCAGTATTACCTACTTCTTCAATAGTAATAGTAGCACCTGTTTCTCTTTGTATTTCTTGTATAATTTTTCCACCTGGTCCAATTACTGCTCCAATAAATTCTTTGTCAATAATTATTTTCACCATTCTTGGTGTGTGTGGTTTATAATCAGGATTGTGTGCAGGAATGCATTCATACATTGCGTCAAGAATATGCAGTCTACCTGCTTTAGCTTGATTCAATGCTTCACGCATTACATCCATACTTAATCCATCTACTTTAATATCCATTTGTACCCCACAAATACCATCACGTGTACCAGTTACTTTAAAATCCATATCACCTAAATGATCTTCATCTCCAAGTATATCTGTAAGAATTGCATATTTACCATCTTCACGAGTAATTAAACCCATAGCTACACCACTAAGGTGTTTAGGCATTGGCACACCAGCATCCATTAAAGCCAAACTACCAGCACAAACTGTAGCCATTGAAGATGAGCCATTGCTTTCTAAGATATCGCTTACAATTCTTGTTGTATATGGATAATCGCCTTTAGGTAACATTTGCTTTAACGAACGCATTGCTAAATTACCATGACCTACTTCTCTACGACCCACACCACGCATCATTTTTACTTCACCAGTAGAAAAAGGAGGGAAGTTGTAGTGTAAAAAGAACTTAGAATACTCTGATTTAGCAGCACTTTCAACTAATAATTCATCTAATTTACTACCTAGAGTTACTGTGGTTAAAGATTGAGTTTCGCCACGAGTAAATAATGCAGAACCATGTGGGCTAGGTAACACGTCAACTTCCATTGCCAAAGGACGAACAACATCTAATTTTCTACCATCTAATCTAATTCTATCGTCAATAATCATATTACGAATTACTTCCCATTGTAAGTCTTCGAAATATTTTTTTGCGAATTTTTTATCGCTGTCTGTTGCATCTTCACCAAGGCTTGCAATTAACTCATCTTTCAAAGCACTGTAAGCATCGCTTCTATCGTGTTTTGCCATTGCACCTTTGCCAATTGCATAAATTTTTTCAGTTGCAAAAGCAGCAACCTTAGCTTTAATTTCTTCGTTTTGTTCTGGCTTTTTATATTCTCTAACACTTGTAATGCCTTTCTTAGCTCTTAAATCTCTTTGAGCAGCAATTTGAACACGAATTGCGTTATGAGCAACTTCTAAAGCCTCTACTAATTCTTCCTCGCTACATTCTTTTGCTTCGCCCTCTACCATCATTAGGTTCTTTTCAGTAGCAGCTATAATAAATTCGTACGAAGCTTTTTCAAGTTGTGTTCTAGTAGGATTGATTACTAAAATACCATCAACTTTTGCAACTCTTACCTCGCTAATAATTTCTTTAATTGGAATGTCACTAACAGCCAGTGCAGCACTTGCAGCTAAACAAGCCATTGCATCAGGCATAATTTCAATATCGCTACTAATTAAGCTAATTAATACTTGAACATCGCATAAATAATCTTCTGGAAACAAAGGGCGTAATGCTCTATCCACTAAACGACTTGTTAATATTTCATAATCGTTTAAGCGAGCTTCTCTTTTAAAAAATGAACCTGGAACACGGCCAGCACTTGCAAATTTTTCTTGATAATCTACACTTAATGGGAAAAAAGATTGTCCTTCTTTAGCCTCTTTATTCGCAACAACTGTTGCTAAAATAACACAATTTCCTTGGCGTACTGTAACTGCACCATCGGCTTGACGAGCTAATTTGCCAGTTTCTATGATAACTTCACTGCCATTTGGCAAAGTAAAAGTTGATTGTATTGGTTGTGATAACATTTTAATGTTTGATGTGATGAGATATTAATATGCTAGTAAAAGCGATTAAATCTATCGGATAAATAATTTTTTAGTGTAATAAAGTAAAAATTCCCAACACCTTTACAGAAGTTGGGAATAATATTAAAGTAGAAGTTATAAAAAAAGTAACAACCCAAATAAATCCTAACTTCCAAAAAAGTTGGAAGCGGTAATTTACTTTCTTAAACCTAATTTTTCAATAAGCTGACGATAGCCAGTTAGGTTGTTTTTAGCTAAGTAAGACAATAATCTTTTACGTTGTCCAACCATTTTCATTAATCCTCGTTGAGAAGAGAAATCTTTTTTATTAACTTTCAAGTGGCTGCTGATGTCCAAGATTCTTTCAGTTAAAAGTGCTATTTGACCTTCAATAGATCCTGTGTTAGTTGCTTTACCACCATATTGAGTAAAGATTGTTGCTTTTTTTTCTGCTGTTACTGACATTTTGATTGTGTTTTATAAACACGCAATTGTGTTTTTTCTTTTTAATTGTGTGCAAATGTAGGGGGATTTGATAAAAAAACAAATGTTGATTACAGGAAATTTTAAAACTAGCTATCAAATTTCGTTATATGCCTTTCTAATGGCTAACCCAATAGCTTTGGATA
The DNA here is from genome assembly GCA_049241265.1 of Chitinophagaceae bacterium. Classification (GTDB taxonomy): domain Bacteria; phylum Bacteroidota; class Bacteroidia; order Chitinophagales; family Chitinophagaceae; genus CAIVPM01. The sequence goes on along the minus strand of JBMLRA010000142.1, from coordinate 11,254 downwards.
GCAATGGTGGCACAGCGTTTCCTAGTTGAACTAATTGTTTGTTTTTGGGTCCTTCAAAAATAAAATCATCTGGGAATGATTGAATTCGTGCCATTTCTCTTGCTGTTAAAACTCTGGGTAATTTAGGATGTACGTTTACACCACCATGGTTTTCTTTTATTGTACAAGATGCCTCATTCCAAGGGCACTTTTTCCAGGCATCAGAATAACCTTTGTACAAACTTTTGCCTTCTTCTAGAGCCTGCATTTTTTGAGCCATATCTGGACGATGTTTTGTTTGTACGTGGTTAAAAGCAATATCATCACTTTTATTCATTAAGTCGCCAATAGCTTCACCAGTAGTTATATATTCTGTTGGTTTTAAGAATGGTTTTGGGTATATGTTGCTTTTATTAATTCTATTACCAATAAAAATTACTCTGTCTCTTTTTTGAGGAACTGCATAATCTGCTGCCCTCAAAACAGTAACATCCATTGTATAACCAGCCTCTTTAAAATCGTTTAAAATCATTTCTTCTACTTTTCCCTTTAGCATTGAACGCAAACCAACAACATTTTCACAAACAACAAATTCTGGCTGCAAATTCTTTACTATTTCTAACAGTTCTTTATATAATGAATTTCTTGGGTCATCTACAATTCTATTACCAGCCATACTAAACCCTTGACAAGGAAACCCACCAGCTAAAATATTTAAAGACTTACCACGCAATTGTTTTTTAACTGTATCATAAAATGCTTTTTTTACTGAAGCACTTTTTATGTCTCCCTCTATAAAAGGATGTTTAAAATTTTTTCTGTACGTTTTTGCTGCAGCTTCAAACCAATCCATTCCACAAATACCTTGCAGTCCAGCCAACTCAAATCCTTTTGTAATACCGCCAGCACCCGAAAATAGGTCAACAAAATTTAGCTTAGATTTTTTTGGGTTCTTCCAGTTATCAATAATATCTACCCAATTAATATCTTTTTTATTATTATTTTTATAGCTAACTCCCTGTCTTTTTTCTTCGCTTTTATTAGATTTTTTTTTGATGACAATGTCTGATTCAGTAGTATGATTTTTTTTAATTAGACGATTTTTTTTAAAATCCTCAAAAGAATCAACTGGTACTCGATGCACTCCATCGATTTTTATTGATTTTAATTTTCCACTTGCAATATGTTTTCTAGTAGTTTTTTGAGAAATATTAAGTTTTTTAGCAACCTCTACAATACCCAAAAAAGCTTCATTATATAAATCTTTATTCATCTAATATTATTTGCATTGTAAAATTAGTAAGTAAAGAGCAGATATTTTTTGTTGTGTGTTTATAACGGTTGATATCAGTATCAATCAAAACAACATTAACAAATATTATAACAACTCCATAAAATCTAACGATTCTCTTGTTTTTCAAGTGCCAAAAAATACAAAACCAAACGATAAATTCAATGCTAAAAAGGCTGAAAAATTAATCATAAAGTAACTGTAGGATAACAAATTACAATCGTTTTCTAAATTAATAAATTTGGCATTCATTACATCGCTATTTTTGCACCCTCCACAAAACACACTACGCTATATGACTTGGAAGCAAATGTTCACCTCATCGGTTGGTAAAAAACTAGTTATGGGTTTTACCGGAATTTTCTTAATTCTATTTTTAATTGTTCACGTTGGTTTAAATGCATGTATATGGGCAAACGACGGTGGCGAAATGTTCAATAAAGGAGCCCACTTTATGGGTGCTAATATTGTACCTCGAATTTTAGAAATTGGACTTTTTGTAGGTTTAATCCTTCACATTGTTCAAGGTTATATGCTTACAGTTTACAACAACAAAGCACGAAGTACAAAATATGCAATTGATTATGGTAACAAAGGCAGCAAATGGTACAGCAGAAGTATGGCTATTTTAGGAACGTTAATTCTTATTTTTTTAGTTTCACATTTATCACACTTTTGGTTGCCAAATCGCTCTGCTCAAGGATTAAGTTTAGGAGGCGAAATAGACTTATACGCTAAAATGAAAGAAACTTTTTCTGGGAATGATGGTGCCACTATTTTAACAATAGTTATTTATGTTTTAGGTTGTGCAGCTTTAGGTTACCATCTGGCACATGGTTTTCAAAGTGCATTTAAAACTTTAGGTGTACATAATAAAAAATACCACCAAATGCTTGCTGCTATTGGTTTTGGATTTTCAATTGTAGTTTGCTTTGCATTTGCAATGATGCCTTTAAGTTTTCACTTTGGATGGATTAATTAATTTCATTACAACTCATCACTTACAATAGATTAAGATGTTAGACTCAAAAATACCAGCAGGAAAATTAGAAGAAAAATGGAATGATTATAAAGGTCATTGCAAATTAGTTAATCCTGCTAATAAAAGAAAATTAGAAGTTATTGTTGTGGGCACAGGATTGGCAGGTGCTAGTGCTGCTGCTAGTTTAGGCGAAATGGGTTATAAAGTGAAAGCATTTTGTTTTCAAGATAGCCCTCGTAGAGCTCACTCAATTGCTGCACAAGGAGGTATCAATGCTGCTAAAAACTATCAAAATGATGGCGATTCAACTTTTAGATTGTTTTATGACACTATAAAGGGTGGCGACTATCGTGCAAGAGAAGCCAATGTTCATAGATTGGCTGAAGTTAGCACCAATATTATCGACCAATGTGTAGCTCAGGGAGTTCCTTTTGCTAGAGAATACGGTGGGTTACTTTCTAATAGAAGTTTTGGAGGAACTCAAGTACAACGTACCTTTTATGCTGCAGGACAAACTGGTCAGCAATTATTAATTGGTGCGTATCAAGCTCTAGAAAGACAAGTTGCTTTGGGCAATGTTACAATGTATGCTCGTCATGAAATGTTAGAAGTTGTAAAAGTTGATGATAAAGCCCGTGGAATTATTGCACGTGATTTAGTTAATGGAAAACTAGAACGTCATTTTGGTCATGCTGTATTGTTGTGCACAGGTGGTTATGGTAATGTCTTCTACCTTTCCACTAATGCAATGGGTAGTAATGTAACTGCTGCTTGGAAAGCACACAAAGCGGGTGCGTATTTTGCAAATCCTTGCTTCACACAAATACACCCAACTTGTATTCCTGTTAGTGGAGATCATCAGAGTAAATTGACCTTAATGAGTGAATCATTAAGAAATGATGGTAGAATTTGGGTGCCAAAAAAACAAGGCGATAATCGTAAAGCTACTGATATACCCGAAGAAGAAAGAGATTATTATCTTGAGAGAAGATATCCTGCATTTGGTAACTTAGTTCCAAGAGATGTTGCCTCAAGAGCAGCAAAAGAAAGATGTGATGCTGGTTATGGAGTAGGAACAAGTAAGCAAGCTGTTTACTTGGATTATGCTGCTGCTATACAACGATATGGAAAAGGAGAAGTAAGTAAAAGAAATTTAGGAAACGTAAGTGCTGATGAAATAACTCGTTTAGGTAAAGAAGTAGTAAAGGAGAAATATGGTAATTTATTCGATATGTACGAAAAAATTACTGGAGAGAATCCTTATGAAGTTCCTATGAGAATTTATCCTGCTGTGCATTATACGATGGGTGGACTTTGGGTGGATTATGAGTTAATGACAAATGTTAAAGGTTTGTATGCATTAGGCGAAGCAAATTTTAGCGACCATGGTGCCAACAGACTTGGAGCTAGTGCTTTAATGCAAGGTCTTGCTGATGGATACTTCGTTATTCCATACACTCTAGGCAATTACTTAGCGGATGAAATATATTCAAAGCCACTTGAAACTTCACATCCAGCATTTGAAGAAGCTGAGAAAAAAGTAAGTGATAGAATTAACACTTTAATGAATATTAAAGGCAAACAAAGTGTTGAAAGTTTTCATAAAAGATTAGGTAAAATTATTTGGGATAAATGTGGAATGGCTCGTAATAAAGAGGGGTTAGAAACTGCAATTAAAGAAGTACAAGCACTAAAAAAAGAGTTTTGGAGTGATGTTAGAATTCCTGGTGAAATTGCAAGTTTTAATCCTGAATTGGACAAAGCTGGTAGAGTTGCTGATTTTATTGAGCTTGGAGAGTTAATGTGTATTGATGCCTTAACTAGAGAAGAAAGTTGTGGAGGTCACTTTAGAGAAGAATTTCAAACAGAAGAAGGAGAAGCATTAAGAGATGATGAAAACTTTATGTTCGTTTCTGCTTGGGAACTAAAAGGAGAACACCAATGGGAACTACATAAAGAAGAGTTGAAATATGAAGTAATTAAACCAAGTGCAAGAAACTATAAATAATTAAGAAAGATGGAACACTATAATATGAACCTCAACCTTAAAGTTTGGCGTCAAAACAACAACAAATCTAAAGGTGAATTTAAACTTTACAGAGTAGAAAACATTTCAAGTGAAATGTCTTTTCTTGAAATGTTTGATGTACTTAACGAGCAGTTAATTACAGCAGGTGACGACCCAATTGCTTTTGATCATGACTGCCGAGAAGGTATATGTGGTATGTGCAGTATGTATATCAATGGTAAACCTCATGGACCTTGGCAAGCTAACACAACTTGTCAACTGCATATGCGTGCATTTAACGATGGAGACACAATTGTTGTTGAGCCTTGGCGTGCTAACGCTTTTCCTGTAATTAAAGATTTAACAGTAGATAGAAGTGCATTTGATAGAATTATTCAAGCAGGTGGTTATATTAGTGTTAATACGGGTAATGCAGTTGATGGAAATAGTTTGCCAATTAATAAAGACAAAGCAGATGCAGCATTTGCTGCTGCTATGTGTATTGGCTGTGGAGCTTGTGTAGCTGCGTGCAAAAACAGTAGTGCTATGTTGTTTTTAAGTGCAAAAGTTTCTCATCTAGCATTGTTGCCACAAGGTGAACCTGAACGAAATTCACGTGTCGTAAATATGATTACACAAATGGACAAAGAGGGTTTTGGAGCTTGTACTAACACAGGTGCTTGCGAAGCTACTTGCCCTAAAGAAATTTCAATTGCAAATATTGCTCGTTTGAATAAGGAATACCTTGGAGCATCTTTGGTAAGTGATAAATAGATTTAGTTAAACAACGATTCTACTAAAAGTTCAGCATTCGTAAGATTGTTGAACTTTTTTGTTAATACCAGTTTACGTTGTTCAATTGAATTATTCGTAAAAGCAATTGGGTACAATCTTATTATTTGTTCAATAAATTCAAGATTTGTATTTGCAACAAAACATAATTCATCTAACCCACTACCACTAAGTGTATCATTATTAGCAATCACATATCTACCATTATATAATGCATTTAATAGTTTTAATTTAATACCTGCACTACTAAATGATGGCAGTATATTGATTTGAGCCATATTAATCAATTCATCCATAACTACAGTGTTAGGGTTTGGAATTAATTCTACATTTTTATAATTACTATGTATAGCATTAATTAACTCATTTGCAGGGTTTTTACCAGCAATAATAAATTTGATATTGGGTAAATTATTAATTACGTTTTCTAATAGCCAATTAACTGCTTTTACATTGGCATCTACACTTAAATCCCCATTGTACAAACAATAATTTCCTATTCCTTCTTTTATATTTAGAGTCCAGTTATTAGGCAGAAAAAGTGGAAGATGCTTTACATTTTTACAATCAAAATTTGTTTCATAATTAATAGCATCTTGTTCTGTAACGGTTAAAATATGGCTAGCTTTATTGGCTATCGATGCTTCATATTTTTTTAACAAATTACTTTCCCTTCGGTAAAATAGTTTTTTTAAGATACTGTATGATGCAGCGTGTAAATGCTGATAATATTCGTTTTCAACATTATGAAGCCTCACATAAATTTTTCGCTTATTAAAGCGATTATCATTCAATGAATATGTTGAATGTATTCCTTCACACAAAATCGGATAATCATCTTTCAATAAATTATTCAGCAATGCTGCATTGTTTCTTGTGGCAACGATAAATGGTAATGAAGATAATAATGCTATTATACTATTTGTCCTTTTATAGTAGTTTACAGATGAACAATATTTGTATAATTCATCTTGCTTCCCTCTGCCATAATCAAAGCAATGAAGATGAATTTTTATACCTTGTTGTTGCAATGCAGGCAGTTTCCAAAACAAATCAACTACACCGCCGTAGTCAACAGGAAAAGGTACTGTGAAGCATATTATGTGAAGATGTTTTTCCAAAAGATTAATAGTTTATTTTCCTCGTTTTGCCAATTTAATGTTTCCCTTGCAGTAATACAATTTTGCTTTAGTCTGCTATATAAAGTAACATCAGACAATAAGTTGTTTATTGCATTAACTAATGTTTCTATCTCAATATTATCAACCATTACAGCAATATCAAACTCATCATTCAATATTTTATACTCGGGATAATTAACGCAAATTTGAGGAATGCCCGCCACTATATAATCAAAAAAACGATTGGCTAAGGAGTAGTATTGATTCAACCCTTTTGCTTCAAAAATTGTAATCCCCAATTTAGCACTTGGTGTAATTTTTTTCAACTCATTAGGTAAAGTTGCTCCTTGTAATTTTACTTTATTTTCAAGACGATTTTCTTTAATCAAAGCTTCAACTTGGCTGTAAAAATTTCCAGTTCCATAGATATATAACTCTGTATTAATATGTTTCATAGCTGGAATCAACTGCTCAAAACCACGACCAAAATTTACTGCACCTTGATAAATTAGTTGATTGGTAAATTGGTTATTTGGTTGATTGTTTGATTGGTAAATTGGTATATTTCTTACAACCTCATAGCTTACTTTATACTTTCTTGCAAATTCATCTTTCAAAAATTGATTCACCGTATAACCACTATGAAACTTAGGCACTGTAAAACTTTCAACCTTATCCCAAAACCATTTTACTTTTGGATTATTTACAACTTCATTCAATTCTGTAAACAATTCGTGGGCATCGTAAACTCTTTTTTTTCTTCTTAAAATTGATGCAAAATAATTCGGAATAATTGTATCTAAATCTATTGCACAAAATGCATCTGTTTTAGCAAAAAGTAAATAAAAAAATAGTTTTAAATTATATTCTGCATAAAACAAAAAACCTTTCTCGAAAAGTATTGGTATTCTTTTTTGGTTGAATGTTTGATTAGTTAATACAACTGATTTCTTTCTTTTTACTCCAATCAATTTCACGTCATATCCATTAGTTTGTAATGATCCACAAATGCGTTGCATTCTTTGGTCATAGTTCAAATCATTAGTAACTGTAAATGTAATTCTCTTCAAACTGAATTGTAATAAGCAACAAATATAGTAGGCAAAAAAATAAGCCTCGCAAGTTGCGAGGCTTATAAAAAATATTTCAAAATAAACTACAACTTTTTAATCAACTCTGTTGCAGAACGAACATAATCGTCATTCTTTTGAGCAGTTGCAATTTCAATACATTTTTCAGCACTTGCTTTTGCTGCTACTTTATCACCTAAATCTCTTTCAATCTTTGCTTTTAATAAATACATCCAAAATTTATCAGATTTTTCACCAATTGCTTTGCTAACATTTGTTAAAGCCTTTGGCAAATCTTTACCCATTTCAAAATAAAAATTTGCAGCAGTAAAATATGTATTGCTAGCAACATTATCAGCAGCTAAAGCAGTTTCTACTTGTGCTTTAACTCTATCTATTACTTTACTTGTAAAAGGAATTGAAACATAAGTTTTACCCCACATTAAATGTAATTCGCAACTTTCTGTTTTTATATTAGCAAATTGCATAGTAAATGTTTCCATACTTTCCTTCATTTTTCCAGCAGGAACAGTAACTCTAAAAACATCGTTTGCTTCAATGTATTCTGAACCCCAATTTTTAGCTCCTTTGTTAATTATAACTGTCCATTCACTTTTCCCTGGAATAGTGTAAATGGCATACATTCCAGTATCTAAAGCCTTTCCAGCAATTTCAATTGGGTCAGTAACCTTGATTCTTGTTGCACTATTGGCTCCTGTTCTCCAAACTTTTCCAAGTGGGGCAAGTTCGCTTCCTTCTTTGAATAATTGACGATTTTTAATGTTAGGACGAGAGTAAGTAAGTTCTAATTTTCCCATACCAAAATCTTGCGAAATGGTTTGTGTAGAACTTGGTTGTGGCATTTTAATTTGTGAAAAAGATGCAATACTTGAAAGCATCATCAGAGAGAAGATAATTTTTTTCATACTGTTTTGTTTGTACAAACATAACCATATGCTTAACTAAATTATATACTATTTTAGGAATGGTTTTATCAATTTATTGCACTTTACCATCTCCTTTTTCAATTTCTATTTTAACTACTTTTTTTCCATCCTCTTTTTCAGTTGTTGTTACAACTATTATAGATGCAGCACTTTTAGATGTTGCAGGAACAAAAAATCGTTGAGTTGTTGTTGTGGGATGTTTATCAATTGTTGGAGTAACAACAAAATCCTCTGTATTCAATTCTTGATTCGTTGCATCAATTTCACTGTTAAGGGCTACTGTTTCAATTTTCTCTATATCATTTTCTGTGGCAAGTTTACCAATAAATTGCAAGCCTTTTTCTACTATCTTCCTTTTTTCTTTTAAAGCAATACTAGCATCTTCAAAAAGCTCAATATCTTTAGCTTTTTTAGCTAAATGTACTTTTTTTACTACTTTGGGTTCTATGTGATTGGGCTGATTAAAAATTCTAGACTTAGATTGAAGAAATGTAATATTGTTATTATTTGAAACTACAGAAACTCCATCATCAATTACCTTTTTAACATTGATATTTATAAAGCCTATTAAAGTAAATAATAATATCCCAAAGAAGAAAGAATATCCTATTTGCTTGGTAAAAAAGGAAGCATTTCTATTTTCGGTTTCAATATCCAATATTCGTGCAATTCTATGCTTCAACTCTTGCTGTTTTGTGTTAACAGCTGTCATTCCAAATACAACCTTGTTTTCAAGTTGAAATTTAGCAACACTCAAAAGTGCTTCAGCATATAAGCTGTTTGAATAGTTATATTTTAACACTTCATCATCACAACTAAGTTCTCTTTCTTTCTCAATTAAACAACCAATAAATTTAGAAAAAGGATTGAAAAACATTACACTATTAACAAACTGTATTAGTAAATTAACGATGTAATCATTACGCTTAATATGTGCTAGTTCGTGTAGCAAAATAGTTTCAAGTTGGTGTGGTGTTAAGTTGTTAATAGCAGCAACTGGCAGTAAAATAATTGGTTTTATAAAACCAATTGTTAAAGGTGTAGTAATCCTTTTTGAAATTTTTATTTGTATGTTTCTATTAATACCTATTTTATCTTTCGCTTCATTAATAAATTGATGCCATTTGTTAGAAACAATAGATAAATCATTACTTCTAACACCTTTTAATTTGTTAAATTGGAAGAACAATTTTACCAAAAAAACAAATGCAAAAAATAAATAGATTACTGCAATTAATGGCAACAGTTTTTCTTGAATGAATGAGTTATTTATTGAAAATACATTTTTGTATAAGAAAGTATTATTTGAATTTACGTTAACAATTAATGTGTAAATGAACCACGAAAATCCAACACTTTGCATTGCTACCAATAACCTAAAATTTGTTGATGATTTCAAAGTAAAACAAGTAGTAATAACATTGTAAATAACCCACAAAAAAGCCATTTGCCATAAACTGTTTAGCAAAGCAAATGATAACGACTGTAAAAAATGATAAGCAAAAACCGATTGCATATTATTTCTCTTTTAGTTTGTTAAGTAATTGTTGAATTTCGTCAATTTCCTCAAGCGTGGGAGTGTGATTACCCAAGGCCTGCATTACAAGTTGTGTGGATGAACCACTAAACAATGTGTCAATGAATTTGGGTAAAAATTGATGTTGGGTCTCCTCTTGCGAAACATTTGGTTTGTAAATATGCACCTTACTTTTATCATCCCTAATCACCAAACCTTTTTCAAACATAATTTGCATTAGTTTAAGTGTAGTGGTGTAACCAACATCTTTTTTTGAAGCTAGTTCTTCGTGCACCTCCCTTACAGATGCCTGTTCATTTTGCCAAAGAAATCTTAGAATATCCAACTCGCTTTCGGTTGGTTTAGATATTTTAATTGACATATTACGATTTTTTTCGTATTGCAAAATAAAGGAGAAAACTCAAACGATTTGCTAATTTTTTGTTAAAGGGATTTAGCCACAAATAATTGGTAATTATGATTCAATAAATTACACCTTCGCAAATACATAATGTATTATATTTTCATAGATATTTGATTTTTAAACAACGATTGCAATGCAAAAAGAAAAAATATTGGTAATTGGTGCTTCTGGTCAAATTGGTGTTGAACTTACATTAGCATTAAGAAAAGTATATGGTAATAGCAATGTTGTAGCAAGTGATTTAAGGGAAGAAAACGAACTACTAAAAGGTACTGGCCCTTATGTTAGTTTAGATGTGATGAATAAAGAAATGCTACACGTTCAAGTAATTCGTCAAAATATTACTCAAATATATTTGCTGGCAGCAATACTTTCTGCAACAGGAGAAAAAAATCCAAACCTAGCTTGGAGTTTAAATATGCAAAGCCTTTTAAATGTTTTGGATATTGCACGAGAGGAAAAGTTGCACAAAGTTTATTGGCCAAGCAGTATTGCAGTTTTTGGACCTACAAGCCCTAAACAAAATTGCCCACAACAAACAATTATAGAACCCACAACTGTTTATGGAATTAGCAAATATGCTGGCGAATTTTGGTGCAACTATTATTTTAATAGATATGGAGTTGATGTTAGAAGCCTGCGTTATCCAGGATTAATAAGTTACAAATCTGCACCAGGTGGTGGCACTACAGACTATGCAGTTGAAATATTTTATGAAGCATTGGAAAACAAAAAGTATAATTGTTTTTTAACAGAAGACACATACTTGCCAATGATGTATATGCCAGATGCTATTAAAGCTACAATTGAATTAATGGAGGCTCCTGCCGAGAAAATTTCTATTCGACATAGCTACAATGTAGCAGGAATGAGCTTTTCGCCTAAAGAAATTGCAACTGCTATTAAAAAACATATTCCAGATTTTTCTATTAGTTTTAAAGAAGATTATAGACAAGCCATTGCTAATAGCTGGCCTCAAAGTATAGACGATACTGTGGCTCGTAAAGATTGGGGTTGGCAACAAGATTATGATTTGGAGAGAATGGTTGCAGATATGTTTGAAAATTTGAGATAGCTAAAAATACTAGCATATATTGAAGAAAATATTTTAAGATGTTTTTATC
>JBMLRA010000141.1:0-3036 GCA_049241265.1 Chitinophagaceae bacterium | reverse complement strand
CGCCCCACAACATTTGCTATTGAAGCTCCTTTTTTTGGTAAAAATGTACAAAGTATGTTAAAGCTTGGTAGAGCTCAAGGCGTGGCAATTGCTGCAGCAATGCAAGGTGGATTATTGGTTACAGAATATTCACCCAAAAAAGTAAAACAATCGGTTACAGGAAATGGTAATGCAGATAAAGATCAGGTTTGGAAAATGCTACAAAGTGTATTAAACATTGAAGAAAAACCACAATATTTTGATGCCACAGATGCTTTGGCTGTTGCAATGTGCCATCATTATCAAAACTCATCAGCTATTTTATCTAAAGGAATAGCTATAAAAGGTTGGGATGATTTTATAGCAAAAAACCCTGAAAGGCTAAAGAAAAAATAAAATGTCTGAACCTATTCATAAAACAAAAGGAATTGTTTTAAAGTCTGTTAAATATGGCGACACTAGTATTATAGCTACTATTTATACAGAACTTTTTGGTGTACAAAGTTATCTTGTTAAAGGTATAAGAAAGGTTAGTAAAAAAGGAGCAAGCAATATTAATTATTTTTCGCCATCAGCTATTTTAGATTTACAAGTTTACCATAACGAGTTTAAGCAATTACAATTTATTAAAGAATACAAATGGGATTTTTTGTATGAAAATATTTATTATGATGTGGTAAAAAATGCAGTAGCAATGTTTGCCATTGAATTGTTACAACATAGCATTAAGCAACCCGAAAACAATCCAGATTTATATTATTTTATAGAAAAATGCTTAATTGATTTAGACAAAACCAATGCTGCTGGTACAGCAAATTTCCCTTTATATTTTTCGTTGAAGCTAGGAGATCAATTGGGTTTTGGCATTCAAGAAGATTATACTAATTCTACCACTATACTAGATTTACAAGAAGGAATTTATTGTACCGAAACGCCTATTCATCCATATTTTATTGAAGGTAATTTAGCATTAATAACCACCAATATTATAAAGTGCAAAAGTGTTGTTGAACTTGAAACCATAAAACTTAACAAAACAACAAGGCGACAACTTATTGAATTTTATATTCAGTATTTTGCGTTGCACATTGCCAACTTTATTGAGCTTAGAAGTGTAGAGGTTTTAAGAGAGGTTTTAGAGTAGTTTATGATGTTTGCTTACTCTTAAAATTGGTGATAAAATCCTTTGTAAAATCGCTAAGTACCAAACTTCCGCTAATAGCTGCACGTTGCATTAATAGTTCATCCCAATGTTCTGTGCCCCTCCAAAAAGCTTGCTTAATTGCTGCCATTGCCAATGGGCTTTGTGTGGATAAATTTTTTGCAAAATCAGCAGCATATTGCTCCATTTCTGCAATATTTTCAAAAACATCAACAAATAATCCTTTTTGTTTTGCCCATTCTGCTGTTCTAAAATTACCAGCATCAATAGCCAATTCATAAGCAGCGGATGTTCCAATTTTTCTTTCAACGGCTGGCCCAACAACAAATGGTCCAATACCAACAGCCAATTCACTTAATTTTATTGAAGCATTTTTGGTTGCCAAAGTATAATCACAAGCAGATGCTAAACCAACACCACCACCAATTGCCTTGCCTTGTACACATCCAATAATAAACTTATTGCACTTTCGCATTGCATTAATTACATTGGCAAAGCCACTAAAAAATTGTAAGCCTTCTTGGGTAGATTGTATAGCAATTAGTTCGTCGAAGCTAGCACCAGCACAAAATGTTTTTTCGCCAGCACTTTTTAAAATAACTACCTTGCATAATTCGTCATTAGCAGCTTCATTTATTGCAGAAGCCAATAAGGACAAGGTTTTTGAAGGTAATGAATTATGTTGTGGAGTAAAAAATTCAATGGTTCCAACAGCATTTGAAACGCTATAATTTACATAAGCAGATTGCATATTAATCGTTTTTTGCAATATTAGACTATGCTTTATTACACAAAAAATTAATTACAATTGAAAGTAATTTTCTTTGCTATTAATTAATTTTCTTTTTGGGTGAAGTTTGTTTTGCGTACTCCATAATAGCATCAATTACTTTTTTACTCGGATTTAATGGCTTCTTTTTCAAATCGTTCAATTGTTTTTGAGTCTTTTTAAGTAAATTAATCTCTGTTTGCAATTCTGTATCATTTTGCAAAGCCTTGTCAATCGCCATTTTTAAAATGGGGGAGGCTTCTTCATACAAAAACTGCATTAGTTGCTGTTGAGAAAATTTTCGCATACATCTATTGTATTAGCTGTTATAAAATTACAGCTTTCGAAGGGTAGATGCGGAATGTAAATAATAAACGAGTGTGGATAACTTATATTGTGTTATCAAAAAAAATTATGGAGTTGGAGTCTCGATAATAAAAATATCTTCCCCATTTTTTTTCATCAAATAACGCTCACGTGCAAATTTTTCAAGAGCGTCATCACTATTTTGTATGTCAGATAATTCTTGCTGTGCTGTTTCAATTTCCCTTTTATAGTAGGCTCTTTTTTTGCTTAAAGTAGCCAAATCATTAAGTCTTGACTTTTGTGTAGTGATATAATCATTCTCATCAAAAAATAATACCCAAACAAACAAAAAGAGTGTTGTAATTAAATATTTATTAGTGATGTATGGAACCATTTTTTTCATAATATAAAAGTATAAGATAAGCAACTTAATAATAAAGATGTTTATAAAATTATTACTGCTTGCTTTAATAAAAAAGCCCTCAAGAAAAATCCTGAGGGCTCTTTTTAAAGTTTATTCTATTTAACTATTTGCTATAATTAGCAGTACTAGCATCAGCTTTTAAAGCAGCTTCTGCTATTTTAACCTCAACTTTTTTAGTTTCTGTTTTGTTACCCATAGTAGCTTTTGGGTGCATTGTTGCCAATGTTGGAGCAATTACCAAACTAACAATACTCATCAATTTAATTAAGATATTCATTGATGGTCCAGATGTATCTTTAAATGGATCTCCTACTGTATCACCTGTTACAGAAGCTTTATGCGGTTCAGATTTTTTGTAATACATCTCACCATTAATTTCAACTCCTTTTTCAAATG
>JBMLRA010000140.1:0-5859 GCA_049241265.1 Chitinophagaceae bacterium | reverse complement strand
TACAAAAACCTTCTGCAAGATTATTTTAATTTTCATGCAGAAGGAACTAGGTAAAAGGCACTTCTTGTGATTATACAATTCAATACAGACAATAGTTTCAGGACCTGACAATATGTAAAAATGCATTCTTTGGTGCAATATTTGCTCAAAGTAAGGCATCATTATTTCTTATTCTTATGACAAAAAGTACTACTTTTAGATTTCCTACAACTATTAGATGTTAAATTTTTACAAACTGATTTAGGTCAATTTTATCAAAGTATTCCGTTTGAAGCCTCTTAACCTCAACATATTGTTATAACCCAATTAAGTACTAGGAAAAAATCAATCTTAAAGTAAAAGTAATCATAAAGAGTTACTAAATCTTCTATTGTATTTCTTCAGATTTTATTATAATTTTCTGTATTAATTCAAAAATCGTAAATACTTTTATTTGATTAAAATTTTCAAGTTAAATTTGGAGCAATTAAATTAGGTAATCAAAGCATCTTAAACGAAAAATTAATAATTCTTTGTCATTAAAGACTTGATTAAAAGTTTTCAAATTTATACGATGAGAATAAGATACTAATCTATTGTAACCAAGATTCAAAGTTCTTTATATTTTCTTTTACTATCTCTATTTTACATGCACTAAAAGTTGTTAGGCGTATTGTTGGTTTTTCAAAATGTTGTACATATTTTTTTACTACCAAATGAGCTCTTTTATTTGTAACAAAATAATTGATTTTAAATTTCTCTAATAAATCAATACAATCTTGCCAAGAATATGAAATTGTAATTGGTGTTTTTTGGGAATTAAAATAAATACTCTTGGCTCTTGAACTATGGTGCTGAATAATACACTCAATTTTGTCTGTATTTAGTTTTTGCTTAATGCCATTAACATCTATTATCCAGATTTCTTTATTTTTATTTTTTTCTGCTTTTTTTTGTGCCTCATTAATATATTGTGAAAGATTTTTCGTTAAGTTTTCCCATATTGGTTTATCAATAAAAACATCTACAATTTTATATTTGTTAACAATTGTTTTTGTTAATTGCATTGGGTTTTCTAATTGCCCTGTCATAAAAATAATAAATGGTTTATATTCCTCTTGTTGTAGCAAGTAGTCTAATACATCATAACCGCTACTGCCTACTAAATGCCAGTCTAAAAAAATAAGTTCTGGTTTATATGTTTGCAATTTATCAATTGTATCAAAAGCATTGCTACTATGTGGTATTGGTTGCCAGTGTGTAAAAGATTTCATTCTTTCGTCTATCGCTTCAAATACGCTAAGTTCATCTTCAATAATTAAGTAACTATATTTTTTATTCATACTTAAATCTTTTTGGAATACTGATGATTACTTTAGTGCCATACATATTTTCGTTATCATTATAAATGTCATCTTCATATTCAAACAAAATTTTGTTGGTATTGTTTCTATTGAGCATTTCAATTATGGCTAATAAATTCTTTGTGCCTAAACCGTGTTTGGTAAAATTGCTAAGTTGTTGGGCTTTTGTTCTGCCAATGCCATTGTCAAGTATTATAAATGTATAATAATCTTGAGATTCATTAATATTTATGTTTAGTTGAAGATTTGTAGCATTGATTTTATTGCCTAAGCCATGTAACAATGCATTTTCTACTGGTATTTGTAAAATTCCCATTGGCAACTCAAGTGTTTCAATTTGTTTCAACTGTTCTTCACGAGGTTGTGTAAATTCAAAATTTTGTAAATACATTAATTTATGCAGTTGTATAATATTGGTTACTAGTTTCCATTCATTTACTAAGGGTTGGGTAGATTTATGACTTAATGAATGATTGAAAATAATATTTACACTTTCTCCTAATCTACTCAAAACGCTCTCTGCTTTGGGTTTTCCTTGTAATTGTGTACCAATGGCATTTAAAGCATTTAAAATAAAATGCGGTCTAAATTGGTTGCTTAAAGTAACAACTTGTAAATTGGCTAATTGCTTTTTTTGTTCCTCTTTTTCTGCAATCAAATTGGCTTGTTTGCGTTTTGCATTAAGCCATATTATTAATGGAGACAAAATAAGTAAACAACCCAAAAGCCACACCCACCAGTGTTGCCACCAAAACTTGTTAATTGTAATATAAAAATTACTGTAAGTAACACTACCATCGGTTTGGCATATAAGCACTTTGAAAACATAGTTGCCACTAGCTAAATTATTATATGTAAATTGAGATTGCAAACCAATATTGCTAAATACTAAACTATCATCAACCTTACCAAATGCTGTAGCCATATAGCGAGGCATATTGTCTATGGTTTGAAACCAAACTTTTAATGCAATACTATTTTGTGTAGGTTTTAAATACAAAGTATTATTAATGTGTGTGTGAGTATCATTATTGCCATATTGTATATCTACATTGGGTGTAGCATTATAAGTAGGTAGATGCAACCAAGTTTTAAAATCCCATTGGTATAGCATATTATTAGTGCTAAACCATACACTACTATCTCGTTTATCAACCAACAAAGTGTTTTGTTCAGTTTCGGCAGTTAAGTTGGCTTCTTGTGGATTAAGGTATTTTACCAGCACTTTACCTGTTGCATACCAAGTGGCTAAGTCAAACGCTACATAGTAATTAGTAACACCCATAATTAGCCAATTGCCGTTTTTTACCATACTTGTAATGGTTTTGCCTTTGGGTAATAAAGGGTGAGTAATAGCTTTAATATCTTTTGGATTTACAGTATCGGAAGTGTAATTGTTATAATACAATAAGCCTTGTTGTTTGCTACCTAGCCATACTGTGCCCTTGGTATCTGTGCAGCTACTCATAGTACCAAAATTGGTTTGGCTTTTCTCAATTAAAAAAGTAGTGGCTTTGTTTTGCTTGGGGTAATATACAGCCCAACCTCTACTACTATGCCCTAGCCAAATTCTATCTTTTTTGTCTTTGGTAATGGTTAAAATATTAGGTAGGGTTAAGCCTTGTTTAGTGTCTACAATTTGCCAGTTTATTGTTGATTTATCCAGATCGTTAAATTTTGTAAAATACAAGCCTTTAAAGTGGGTGCCATAATACAAAGTTTGGGTAGAAGTATCTGGGTATAAAATAAAGCCTGTAAAACCTTTTAAAATTTGTTTATAGCTACCATTTAAATTGCAATTTAATAATCCATAACCACCTTCGCTAATAAGTATTTGATTATTACCTACTGCACAAGCACCATTGGTAATGGCAAGTTTTGGTGTGGGCTTGTATATTGTTTTATGGCTATCAATAATTGCTATACCGCCATTATAGCTACCAGCCCAAATTCGCCCTTTGTTGTCTTGGCTTACGCTGAATATAAGGTTAGAATTACTATTGTTAAACAATTTTGGAAATTTTTTTATATGCTCAAACACACGTAACGACCTGTTTTTTGTAGCAATAAAACAACTGTTTTGTGTGGCTGGTGTAGTAAAGATTATATCGTTGGGGTAACTAAATTGTAAGGTGGTTTGTGGGAACGTACCTGTGATACATTCTTTAAAGGAACACGCCACAGGCGTGTTCCTACCAAAAACACTGTACACCAATTTACTTTCGCCATAATTTTTGCTAATCAACCCTTGGCTATTTATCTGTTGTAAATTTCCTTGTTGGGGTGCTAATAAACTAAAATTAATGAGGTTGGTGGTGGTATAAAATTGTTGGGTGTTTCTGTTAAAAGCTATTGCTACTGTATCATTATCTTGCCCAATAAAAGCTAAATTTTGTGCTAAAAGGTTTTTATAATTTTGCTTAGCACCAATACCTTGGCTGTTTACAACACAATAGCCCGATTTGCCAGCAATATAATAGATGTTATGCAGCTTAAAGAAATAAGGAAAATCACTCTTTACAAAATTGGATTTGCCAAAATGGATAACCTTTTCATTTTGCTTTATGCCAAAACCCAAATACTCCCAATTGCCGTCTTGAGTATATGTAAAATAACTCAGGTTATTATTGATGTACATAATATTGACGATATAATCATTGCAAACAACCGAATCTATCAATTGCTTTTGTGCAAATAGATAAGCTTTTTTGTTTATGACTATCCAAAAGGTATCGGGCTGACTATTTTTGATAGAAATTTCAAATCCCGATATTTTTCTATTATCAAAAAATGGGATACTGCTATAATAATTATTACCTATTAATAATGGGGCATTGGCATATTGTGTTCCTAAAATGCTGCCATCTTTATATTGTTTTACAATACCATTAATGGGGTGAATGAACCCGTCTTTTTCGCCATATTCGTAAAAATTGTTTTCTGCTCCATTTAAGTATTGGGCTTGGGCAAATTGCTCAAAGCTTAAAATCAATAATATAACAAAAAAATATTTCACTGATGCAAAGCTATTACCAAAAGATTGTCATCCAAGCTGTTTTGTAGGTTTCGGGTTTAAAAATGTAGGTTTCGGGTAATATGTCTTCATATAATGATTTAAATTCATTTTGTTTGATGAAAAATTTTTGTAATATGAATACAAAACATTACTTCTTGCCTCAAAAAATTAAAAACACCCTTTTGCTTTGTTTTGCAATTTGTTTTGCAGTTGTTATAAATGGGCAAACATGGAGTTGTACACCTACAGTTAATACTTTTGCAGGCTGTGGTAATACAGGAACCCGAAATTGCAGTTTCGGTAATGTTTTGGGTGATGGTGTTATAAAAGCAAGGGTTATAAATTTAAATTCAACTTCTGCTACAATTCAAATTACAAAGTGCTCTGGTTCATTTACAGCAGGTGGTACAGGCTACATTAAAAATTCTATATGTGCTACATCTGGTTTAGGAGGAAGTAACACTTATAACAGTGGAGCATCTACTGTATCTATTACTTTTACACACAATGTTTCAGCAGGGCAATCTGCTGTTTTTTATCCAACAATTACCTCCAATACTGCTGGTAATTATTTTTACGCAGAACCTATAACAATAACAGCCTCACCAGCACCTTCACCAAATTTAGTTTGTGGTACAGCTAATATTTCACCAGCTAGTCCTGTACAAGGCCAAACAGCTACATTTAATTTCCCAATCAGTAATACTGGTACTGGTAACTATGCTGGAGCCTTAACTATGTGGTGGCGTAGTGCAACAACTGGCACTACGCTAGGTACTTCGATTTCAAATTTGGCGGCAGGTGCAACGCATACATTTACGAGTACGTCTGCAGCTTTAACCTCAGCACCAGGTAGTTATGTTTTAAGTATTGAAAGACCTGATGGTTCTTTGATATGTTCAAGAAATGTTACAGTAGTTGCAGCACCATCACCAAATTTAGTTTGTGGTACAGCTAGTATTTCACCAGCTAATCCTGTACAAGGCCAAACAGCTACATTTAATTTCCCAATCAGTAATACTGGTACTGGTAACTATGCTGGAGCCTTAACTATGTGGTGGCGTAGTGCAACAACTGGTACTACACTAGGTGCTTCGATTTCAAATTTGGCGGCAGGTTCAACGCATACATTTACGAGTACGTCTGCAGCTTTAACCTCAGCACCTGGCAGCTATGAATTAAGTATTGAAAAGCCAGATGGAACAAAAGTTTGTGCAAGAAATGTTACTGTTGTTGCAGCCCCAACAACCACTTGCATTACTTGGACAAACCCACCAACAGCAGGTCAAAATGCCGAGATTGCTGCTAATTACCTTTGTAATAAAGGAATTATAGTAAACAATCAAGATGGTACATTTAATCAAAGTGGTCCTATTAGACGAAGAGATTTAGCACGTATTTGTTATTTAGGGTTAAAAGATATTGGTGGTGTGAATATGCCAAGCGATAGTTTTCCTACGCCGTTTAATGATATGCAAACACTTAATGCCAATACTAGCT
>JBMLRA010000139.1:0-1920 GCA_049241265.1 Chitinophagaceae bacterium | reverse complement strand
CTGTACATCCTGAAGCATTTGTTACTGTAGTTTTTAATGTACGTGTTCCAGTTGCATTCCACCTCACATTAACATTTGGAGTACCTTGTCCACTAATAATTGTTCCACCTGTAACTACCCAATTGTAACTTGAATAAACATTTGAAACAGAATATGAAACAGGTACGTTTGGACAACCAGTATTGGATCCTACAATTATTGGTAATGGGATTAAAGACACAGAAACTGCATCAATAAAATTACCAACACTTAAACTTCCCCCTGCTGCTGAAACAGATGTAAATCTTACTTCTATATTTCCTGTAGTTGGAACAGTATATCCAACATTATAATAACCCCAAGCAGTATTACCATCAGTATAAGTACCAATGGTAACATAAGGTCCACCAACTGGACCAACAACTACACTCATTACATCAGTACCGGCTCGGCCTCTATGAGCAAACCCAATTGATAATTGGTCGCCCGCTGTTGCAGGAAAAGTTTGAATTTGTGTTCCAACTTGGTTCGCATTTAATTCTGCAAATTGATTTCCTGCATAAGCTGTTACACCTTGAAAACCACTAGACCATAATTCAATTTGCTGGTCAGTTGCAGTTGTAGTCCAACCTGTAACAAGACTTTGATTCATAATCCTGAAAGTACTAGCTGGTATTACTGGGCTTTCAAAAGAACCATTTACTGATAGATTTGGGCAAGTTTGTGAATTAGAAAACCTCGAATTAAACAACACTATCAAAAATAAAACTAGTTTAATTGATTTAGCATAAAAGCTAAAATTTTCTTTTTTAATCATATTTAATATGAATTTTTATACTATTTATCAATAATCTATCGCAATAAGATTTTTATGAATCTTAAAAAATTCAAATTCAATTAATAATTTCAATTATTTACAATTTGTATTATTAATTTTTACAAATATATGAGATTGGCTTTTTGGACACCTCCCTTAATCTAGGGAGGTTGGTAAGCTAATCTCTTTAATGCTGTTTTTTTCTTCGAAGTTTTCGAAAAAAAATTCGTTAATACAATAATTCGTATTCTAAGGGCAAGTGATTAAACCCTTTTATGGGGGGTGCTTGATATTTGTAATATTACTACTATAAAAATCAGAACGTATAACTTTGATGTTTATAGTGCAAAAAGTTTAGCATCCCCATAAAAGGCTGTATCATTTTGAGAAAGCCTTTTATTTTATTAACTATGTAAACAAATTAACTATTCTCTATTCATCATCAATTTAGCTGCATTATATTTAACATCATCACCTTCTAATGTAACTAAATAGTTGCCACTAGCTTGTGTGCTATTTACTTCAATCACTTGTTTATTAGTACCTTTAGTTGCATTGATGAATTGTGTTTTAACAACTCTGCCTGTTGCAAGTTCTGTTACTTTTAATACTAGTGGTTGTGCAGTGTTGCTGCTAAAGTTTACATTAAATCTATTGCCTATTGTTGGGTTAGGATATACCCCTAATGTACTTAAGCTATTGTCAACTCCTGCTACTGTTGCTGTGCTAAATCTTGCTTGGCTTAAACTTGCACTCAAATTGCTTTGTATCCCACGACTGCTGTTGTAAGCAAAGCTCACACCTGTTATGTTGTTGCTGTTTACTGATTGTGGGTATTTGTTGCTTTTGAAGTTGTTTAAACCTATTGCATATTCTTCGCTACCATTTAAGTTTACAGTATAGCTATACTGGTCGCTCCAGTTGCTAATACTGCTGCTGATTAAAGTAACTGTTACACTACCTGCTCCTGTTGCTGCTGATTTAAATTTAAGGCTGTTGTAGTTGCTTAAACTTAATGCATTGCATTTAGTGCCTATAGTTTTGTATACTGTTACATAATCTTTGGTTGTTGCACTAAAGTTTACATTTCTTAAAAGTCTGTACTCTTCGCTGTTTGGCGTTAA
>JBMLRA010000138.1:2903-3210 GCA_049241265.1 Chitinophagaceae bacterium | reverse complement strand
CTTGTGGCAAAGAAAATGCTACTTTGGGCTGAGCATTAATGGTTATAAAACTATCTATATTGCTAGTACAACTTAAACCACTAAATACTTTTAACTTAATAGGTTTTGTTATACTTGAAGGAGTGCCAAAACTTGCAAACTGATATTTGTAAATAGAGTTACTACTTGGATTAGTATCTACAACATTAAAATTATCCCAAACAATTTCTACACGTGTAAGATTACCAAAATCTACTTTACTTTCATTTACTAAAACTATACTATCACCACCACAAATTGGATTGCTAGCAAAACGAAATGCAGCTTT
>JBMLRA010000138.1:0-2893 GCA_049241265.1 Chitinophagaceae bacterium | reverse complement strand
CTTTAGAATGGCCAATAACGCTGGTGTTGAATTAACTGCACCATTAACAATAAAATTTTGTGTTAAAGAATCCCTACATCCTTTATCATTAATTACCAATAAACTTACTGGGTAAACATTTGCCACATCGTATTGATAACTTCCATTAGCTAGCCTCGACGTGTCTGATAATCTATCATTTACCCCAAAATCCCATTTATAAAAATTAATAACAGAACCTGTTGGGGTAGTTGACGTATTAATAAAATCACTTCTATCTAATACACAACTTTTGGGTAAACTAAAGTTAGCTACTGGGTTATTGTTAACTAAATAGCTTTTGGTAATGGTATCACTTACACATCCTTCTACTGTATTAACAACTAACTTAAATGTATATAATTCTTGTGTGGTGGGTATAAAATTAAAATTACCATTGTTGTTAGCGTTATATCCAAAATTGTTATTCCATCTATAGCTCCAATTATTTATAGTTGTATTTATAGCCACAGAAGAATCAATAATAGTTATACTTACACCTTTACAAAGTGGAGAAAGAAGAGTAAAGTTTGCTTTTACTTTTTTGTTTAGAATTATTGGTTTTGCAAGGGTATCTGAGGTACAACCTAATGTATCTGTAACAACTAATTTTATAGCAAATGTGCCAGTATCATTATAATTTTTTTTAGGTTGAAAACTATTACTAAAAGTTCCATCACCAAAGCTCCAAAAGCTTTTTGTAATAGCTCCATTATTACTGGTTGATGTGTTTGTAAACCTAACACTATCGTTTGCACAACCATTGGTTTGAAAAGTAAACTGTGCACTCGGTTTTGGTGGAAGTTTAATCCAAATCTCTTGGTTAATGCTAATAGTATTATCGGGAGAACGAAAATTTAAACTAACTAAAAAACTATCAACCCATCCTTTGGTAAAACTGTGTGTTGGGGTTGAATCATTACTCAAAGCACTACCATCTCCAAAGTTCCAACTATAAATACCAACAAAGGGAAAGTTTGCACTTGCAGGAAAAGAGAACTTATACGTAAGACAAGATTGTTCAATTATTTTTATGGTTGAGGGGGGGAGGTTAATGTTATTGTAGTAATTGGGTAATCCTAATAGCACTCTTGATGGGTTGGAAAACAAAATTGCAGTATCTGTAAAAATTAAACTTGTGCCCGTATCGTTTGGATTTTCAAAACGAGAAAGTCTTTGACCTACCCTAGCTATATATAATTTTTCATCTAAACCAATTGATAAATCTCCAGAGCCTAAAGCATTAGTATTTACAATAATGGGTGTTAGGCTATTTAGCAAAATAGCAGGTAAAGAATTACTTAGAGTAAATTGAATTATGGTATTTGCAGGATTACCAGTACAGTTAAACCCAGTACTTAAATAAAGCCTATTACTATTTGGAGAAAAGGCACAGCCATAGGTACAATTAAAAGCTGTATTAAGACTTATAGGATTTGTAATTTGACCTGTTGCAGCATTGAAAGAAAATAACTGAGCAGATGATAAGTTAGTTTTAGTATAAGTTTGAATCAACCACTTTCCGTTGGGAGAAACTTTGCACATTCCAATTCCACCCAAAACTGTTTCCCCAATGTTCTGGATGATAGGATTGGTAGAAAGGCCACTTGCAGTAAGAGCAAATACTTTAAATGTGTTTGATCTTACAGAATTTGTAATAATCCAAAAATCACTTCCATTAGCATGATTTGCAGCTGTTAGTCTTTCGCTACAAGCAGTATCAAATACCACATTTTTTTGAACTACTTCTCCTAATCCACCTCTTAATCCCATATCTACCAAATTATAGCAATACTCTCTTTTATTAGATGGGTCTGCTTCTACCTGAACTGAAGTAAAAATATAATACTTTTTTAGGCTTCCAGGTGCTGGAACAACAATTGAAGATTGAGAAGAGGATGAACCCCCTCTTAGCCCAGTTCCATTGAACATCATATTGTTGTTTTTATCCCAAACGGTCAGGCCATCTGTATAAAAAAGCAAATTGCCATTATCATCACTCATAGTTGCACAGCCTTCTGAGGTGTTTATTTCACTACCAGAAACAGGTGTGGGCCCTGTAGGGGTAAACTTTAATGCTGATCTATTTCCAAAATACCAGTTTGCATTTCGTTGGGCATGCCCAACGAAAACAAAAAAACTTATGCAAATAAGTACATGAAGACATTTATTGCTAGCCGAGTTCATTTGATAAATGGAATTAATCTAAGTTTTGTTTTATTAAATCAATGGTTTATTAGTTTTCTATTCAACAAAGCCATTGTTGCATCCATACTTATTATAAAACCAATTTATCCATTAATAGTTCAAAAGAAAATAGGTGTAGTAAAAGAATACTAACAAAAATGACTACTAAAAATAGTAGTCTCAAAAAAGATGATTATTAGTATTTCAAAACAAACTATTTGTTCAGCAATCCAATAGCTATGGCACTCATAACACCTTTTTCTAGTAATGTTATTGCAAGCATTTTGGGGTGAATTTAGGGATTCGTTGCTGGGAAAGATAGGTTAGTTAAATTTTTTTAAGTGGAAAGAAAACTAAGGTTAGGTTGTTTAGGTTTATGTAAGATTCAATAAAAGTGAGCATGTTTTTTTGCTTAAAAGCAACAAAATAAAGCTATCGAAGCTGCAAGCTTCGTAGAGCAGGAAAACATTTGAATGTTTACTTCTTAACTCTCATAAAATTATGAATAAGTTGTTGGTGAAGAACACCAACAACGGCGAAATCAATCTCATTTTTATCATTTAAGTTTTTCTTTAACGCAACGTCCCTTGCTAACGTTCTTTGCCCACACACTAGGAGACGTTGCTGGGAAGGATACCATTTATCTCCAGCTTTATATCCTGATGCAAAAATTCCTGTTTTTAAAATA
>JBMLRA010000137.1:0-1393 GCA_049241265.1 Chitinophagaceae bacterium | reverse complement strand
ATCCATTCAAAGGAAGCCTTGTTTACTTGTTCAATTTTCAGACAGGCGAAATAGAAAAAAACGAACCTCCTAACTTGTTCAATAATGAAACAAGTGTTGAACAAGCATTAGTAACAGACCGTACTAAAATAGGTACAAGCATTGAACAAGCACAAGAGCCTTCTATAAACATATCTAAACATATTAAACAAAACACTATAAACTTGGGTAAGCAAAAAAAAATTACAAGTTCAAAAAATAGTCGGCTTGGAAAGAAAGAAAAAAGTTGCGTCAAAAAAGAAAGAAACATATTCATTGTTCCAACTTCAAATCAAGTTGATGAATATTTTGCTTCGCAAAACTTCCCATTGCTTGAAGCTGAAAAATTTTACAACTATTTTCAAAGCAATGGTTGGTTAGTAGGAGGCAAATCAAAAATGAAAGATTGGAAGGCAGCAGCAAACAATTGGATGTTGAATGCAAAAAAATTTGCTAAGCCCAAACTTCCTTTGGAGATGGTTGGGGTGGGTAAAAAACCTGCAGCAAAAAATCTTCATTCCAAACAAAACAAAAATTACAATGAGCCACTCTAAAACAATCAGGACAATCAGTTTAATCATATAAATCAGTGGTTCTCTTTGCGTTCATTGCTCCTTTGATGTCTTTGCTTGAAACTCACAACACAATCACAATGGAATTCAAAACCATAAAAACAAAATACAATTACAATGAAGCTCTACAATGGCTACAACAAAAAGGCAAAGAAGTGTATGGAGAAAACTTTATCATTCATCAAGAAGATACACCACAAATTTATCAGTTGCTATGTTATTTTTTGCAAGATGAAATGGCAGCCCAGCAAATCACCATCAACCTAAACAAAGGCATTTTACTATCAGGCCCAGTAGGTTGTGGCAAAACAAGTTTAATGCAGTTAATGAAATTTTTTATACAAAAGCAAGAACAAAAATTTATCATAAAACCTTGTAGAGATATAAGCTTTGAATTTATGGAAGATGGCTTTGATATAATTCGTAAGTATTCCAAACCACCCTCCTTTGGAGGGGTTGGGGGAGGCTGCACATTTTGCTTTGATGATTTAGGAGTAGAAAACAGTTTAAAATATTATGGCAATGAGTGTAATGTAATGGCAGAAATATTGTTAAGTCGTTACGATTTATTTATTTCCAACAATCTTATTACACACTTAACAACAAACCTTTCGGCTAGTGAAATTGAAGAAATTTATGGTAACAGAGTTAGGAGTAGATTAAGAGAAATGTTTAACCTGATTGCATTTAGTAGAGATAGTTTGGATAAAAGAAAATGATAGCTCAATTATTTTCATTTGCTTCAATACGTTTGGAAATGTATTTTGTCTGTTTTCTAAAAGAAGCTAGATACAAAAGCAGAA
>JBMLRA010000136.1:0-1487 GCA_049241265.1 Chitinophagaceae bacterium | reverse complement strand
TTGTGACCGCTCGCGATCGGCTCCACGTTTGCTCAGTTGCTGATGCAAGTGGAAACAATCTTACAGGAACATTTGTAGGTAGCAATGGTTGGGCAAATTCAAATGCTCTTAGTGGTTCTAATAGTGCAGTAGTTTTAACTACAAATAGTTATATTAATGTGCCAGATAATAGTGCATTTAATACTATGCAAAATAACTTTACCATTGAAGCTTGGATAAATCTAGATGGTACTAAAACAGACAATACAATTGTTGATAGAGCCAATTATAATTTCTTATTTCAAGCACAAGCTTATGGTGGTGGAATGGGTTTTTATAATCCAAATGGTGGTTGGTCTTTTAGTAATGTTGCTATTCCTAACAACCAATGGATACACGTTGCTTGCACTTGGAATGCAGCTACAGGAACACTTTTATTTTATAAAAACGGGGTGTTAATTAATACTTTTAATAGACCAAGTATGTATTTTAATGCAGGTCCTATGAACATTGGTCGTCAAGAACCAAATGGTTGTCAATGCAATAAATTTCCTGGAAAAATGGATGAATTACGCTTATGGAATGTTACCAGAACAGCAGCAGAAATTGCTGCAAACTATGCTAACACAGTTTCTGCTGTTGGCGGTTCTTCTTCAACATTTGCTTGGAGTCCTGCAACTGGTTTAAATACAACAACAGGAATTAGTGTAATTGCTTCTCCTACAGCATCTACAAACTATATTGTTACAGAAACTAATACTTTAGGATGTTCAACAAGTTCTGCACCTATAAGTGTTACAATATTGTCTTCTGCGTCAACTACAAATATTATTACTTGCAATAGTAGTTATACTTGGAATGGTAATACTTATACCACTAGTGGTACTTATACTAAAACTGGTTTAACCAATAGTAAAGGATGCGATAGTACGGCTACATTAAACTTAACTATTAAACCTAATTATACCATTACAGCAAGTGCAAGTAGCAATGGAAGTATAAGTAATAGTGGGACGGCTATTATATGTTCAGGAGACAATAGTGCATCTTATATCATTGCTGCAAATGCAGGTTATTTAATTGCAGATGTTTTGGTAGATGGTGTAAGTCAAGGTGCAATATCAACTTATACTTTCAATAATGTTACTGCCAATCATACTATCACAGCAAGTTTTGTCTTAGCCTGTCAGCCAACAACTTCAACTACTAATTTAAGTATTTGCTCAAATCTACTCCCTTACACTTGGAATGGATTAGTATTTAATGCAGCAGGTTCTAGAACAAAGAATTTAATAAGTAGTTCTGGTTGCGATAGTGCAGCAACATTAAATCTTACAGTTACAGAAATGTTTACACCAAGTGTTTCCATTTCAACTATAAAAGATACTGTGTGTAGTGGCAGTAATGTAACATTTACAGCAATTGCAGCAAATGGAGGTACATCGCCACTTTTTCAATGGCAAAAGAATGGTAATAATGTAGGAGTAAATAATGCAGTATATGTTGAT
>JBMLRA010000135.1:0-9177 GCA_049241265.1 Chitinophagaceae bacterium | reverse complement strand
AATGGGCATCATTAAAGACACATTTAAAGCAAAAGCAGATATTGCTAATGCTGAAATTAAAGAACTTTTAAAAGAACACGGTAATAAAAAAATTGGTGAAGTTACACTTGCACAAGCTTATCAGGGAATGAGGGGCATTACAGGTTTAGTAACAGAAACCAGTTTATTGGATGCACAGGAAGGAATTCGTTTTAGAGGTTACACAATACCTGAATTACAAGAAAAATTGCCTAAGGCTGAAGGTGGTAGTGAGCCTTTGCCAGAAGGTTTATTTTATTTAATGTTATTAGGCGAATTACCAACACAAGCAGACACCGACCATCTATCAAGTGTTTGGCAACGTAGAAGCCACGTTCCTAATCACGTATTTAATACTATTGATGCATTACCATTGTCTGCACATCCAATGACAATGTTTGTTACTGGTGTAATGGCATTGCAAACTGAAAGTAACTTTACTAAAGAATACGCTGCTGGCATCAATAAAAAAGATTATTGGAATCCCATTTATGATGATGCAATGGACTTAATTGCTCGTCTACCTCGCATTGCAGCATACGTATACAGACGAAAATATAAAAACAACGAGCATATTCAACCGAATGGTTTGTTAGATTGGGCTGGGAATCTAGCTCATATGATGGGTTATAATGACGAAAGTTTTAGAGAGTTGATGCGTTTATATATGACTATTCACGCAGACCACGAAGGTGGAAATGTGTCTGCACACACTACACATCTTGTTGGCAGTGCTTTAAGCGACCCATATTTAAGTTATGCAGCTGGTATGAATGGATTGGCAGGACCTTTACACGGTTTGGCAAATCAAGAAGTAATTAAGTGGATTTTTGAAATGCAGGAAAAACTGAATACAAAATCTCCTAGCAAAGAACAAATTGAACAATATGTAAAAGACACATTGGCTGCTGGAAAAGTAGTGCCTGGTTATGGACATGCAGTACTTCGCAAAACCGATCCTCGTTTTACAGCACAAATGGAATTTGGTAAAAAACATATGCCTGATGACGAGTTGTGCCAAACAGTTTGGAACATTTATGAAACAGTACCACCAATTTTACAATCATTAGGTAAAATTAAGAACCCTTGGCCTAATGTAGATGCTCATAGTGGTGCATTATTGGTGCATTACGGTTTGGTTGAATATGAATTTTATACTGTATTATTTGCTGTTAGTAGAGCTTTGGGCGTATTAGCTAGTTTATGTTGGGATAGAGCACTTAGCTTCCCACTTGAAAGACCTAAAAGTGTTACCACCGAAGCTGTAAAACTTTGGTTAGAAGGCAAAGAAGAAATTTGGGAATAATTGTAAAAATGAAATAAACTGGGATTTATAATTCAGATTGTTAAATTTATAATTTCATTTGTAAATAAAAAATTAATTACCCATTACAATATTAAAATAATTACTGGAGGCTGTCTTAAAAGACAGCCTCTTTTTTTTGCGATATAATTATAATCTATTTTAGAATAATTTCTCTTGATACATTCTAAAAAAATCAATTACCACACTTAAAATTTATTTATTGATAAATTAGATTCAATCATTTTATTATTTCCTATAGGATTATAAATAATCTTACTGTTTCAAAAACGCATTCACTTGAATTTTTTAGATAATTCACTAAAAAATTGCAGCATATTTGCAGCGTCAATTAATAATATGAAAAAAATATTTTTACTAATAGCAGCTTCTGCTAGTTTCCTATCTTGCTCAACTAATAAAATAACTGGCACCAAACAATTACTACTGGTATCAGAAGGTGAAATGCAGGCAATGTCATTAACAGAGTATCAAAAGGTAATTTCGACAAGTAAAGTTTTAAGCCCTACGAACAACAAAAACGCTGCAATGGTTCAGCGAGTTTCTAACCGTTTAATTAATGCTATCACCACTTATTACAATCAAAATAATTTAGGGCAAGAATTAGCAGGCTATAAATGGGAAGTTAATTTAATTGACGAAAATACAGTAAATGCTTGGTGTATGCCTGGTGGTAAAATTGTTGTTTATACTGGCATTTTACCAGTTACTCAAAACGAAACAGCATTGGCAATTGTTATGGGACATGAAATTACTCATGCACTAGCAAAACATGGTGCTGCAAGAATGAGCCAAGGACTATTACAACAATTTGGTGGTGCAGCATTAGCAGTAGCCATTCAAAATAAACCTGCCGAAACGCAAAACCTTTACAACACTGCTTTTGGTATTGGAACTAACGTTGGATTTATATTACCATTTAGCAGAAGTAACGAAACAGAAGCAGATAAATTTGGACTAAGATATGCTGCACTTGCAGGATATGACCCAAGAGAAGCTGTTGCTTTTTGGCAAAGAATGAGCCAATTGAGTGGTGGGCAAAAACCTCCAGCATTTTTAAGTACTCACCCAGCTGATGAAAAACGTATTGCAGATTTACAAAATATTATGGACGAAACTTTAAAAAATTATTACAAACCAGTAAAATAGGCTTATTGCCTAAGTTTTTCGATGTCTTGCATAAATTAGAAATCGTGAATCAAAACAATAAATCATAAACTAATAATTGATCTAACCATTTAACGATGACTGCCAAGAGAATTTATTTTGACAATGCTGCTACCACAGCTCTAGACCCTGAAGTATTAGATGCAATGATGCCTTATTTAACAAACAATTTTGGCAATCCTTCTTCAATTTATAGTTATGGCAGAGAAAGTAGAATTGGGATAGAAGCTGCACGTAAGTCGGTAGCAAAAATTTTAAATGCACATCCTGCCGAAATTTTTTTTACAAGTGGTGGAACAGAAAGTAGCAATACTGCTATTACAGCAGCAATAAGAGATTTAGGTTGCCAGCATATCATTTCATCGCCCATTGAGCATCACGCTACATTGCACACTGTTGAACATTTGTATCAAACTGGTGAAGTTGCTTTATCATATGTTAAAGTTCTTCCAAATGGTCATATTGATATGGCAGACTTGGAAACTCTTTTATCGAACAGTAAAGAAAAATGTTTGGTAACATTAATGCATGCCAATAATGAAATTGGCAATATGATTGATATTCATTCAGTAGGTAATCTTTGCAAAAAATATAATGCCATTTTTCATAGTGATACAGTGCAAACTGTTGGTCATTTCCCTTTTGATTTACGCAATACCCCAGTACATTTTATAACAGGTGCTGGTCATAAATTCCATGGACCTAAAGGTGTTGGCATTTTATATATCAATGAAAATGTACGCATAAAACCTTTTATCAATGGTGGTTCTCAAGAAAGGAATATGAGAGCGGGTACGGAAAATTTATACGGAATAGTGGGTTTTGGCAAAGCACTAGAAATGGCTACTGCCAATTATGAAGTTGATAGCAAACATATTAAGGATATTAAACTTTATATGATGGAACAATTAAAGAAACACATACAAGGTGTTAACTTTAATGGTGACCCATTAGGAAAAAGTTTATACACAGTTTTAAGTGTTAGTTTTCCTAAAAGTGAAAAAAGTGAAATGCTACTTTTTAACCTAGATATTAATAATATTTGTGCAAGTGGTGGTAGTGCTTGTACTAGTGGTGCAGACGCAGGTAGCCACGTAATTCGTTGTATTAATAATAATCCCAATCAAATAACTGTAAGATTTTCTTTTAGTAAAAACAATACCAAAGAAGAAGTTGATATTGTTATAGACAAACTAAAAGAAGTAATTTAACGTAATATTTTTTTTGCCACTATGATCATTCTTGGAGAGTTTTTTATGTCGTAATTACCTAAATTGTAGTCGCCAAATACTTGCTGTATTTGCATATTTTGCAATGAAAGCATTTCATTAAAATCGCCTAAACTAAACTTAGCCACTTTTTCTGTAGATAAATGCCTTGGCATCCCACAATTTTTGTCAGCAACTTGTATTTGCTTATAGAAATGTGTTTCAGTGTGCCATTTAGTGGCAATAAAGTTGTATTCGTCAATTTGCTTTTCTACAATTTTTTCAAAATTATTTTCAACAAAATGAACATTTAAGTAATCAATCACAAGCATCCCCCCATTTTGCTTAATACTTTGTGCAATGGAACGAATTGCATTGTTATGTTCTCGTTGAGTTTTAAAATAACCAAAACTGGTAAAAAAGTTAAACGCAATATCAAAATAATTTATCCAAAAAGGCAAACGCATGTCGTGTGTATAAAAATGTAGTTTATCCGATTCATCCAACTTTGCTTCTGTAATAGATTCTATTGATAAATCTATACCAGTTACGTCAAATCCCATTTCAGCCAAAGCCTTGCTGTGTCTGCCTTTTCCACAAGCTACATCTAAAATAGTGGCATTATCATCTAAATGCAAATGTTCAATTAATCTATTGATGAAAGCATTTGCCTCATCATCATTCCTATTACTATAAAGCAAGTGATAATATGGCGAGTTAAACCAATCTTTAAACCAATCTTTTGTTTCCATAATATTATTTGCAAATTTAGGGAACTGGTTTTCATAAGCACTTTTTGATTGAAAATACAATATAGTTTAATGGTAATGATGTTGTTCAAATGGAACGTATTATTTTAACACTTCATTTGAATTATTAATTTTGTACCTTACGTATTTTTGCAATATGAGATTGATTTGTACTTTTTCATTTATTATTATAACTATTTTCAGTGTTAAGGCACAAACTTTAACTGGCATTTGGCGTGGCACATTTGAGCAAAATAGTTTAGACCCTGTGTTTGGAAAATTTTCTAAAGATGTTTACAGATACGAAGTGCAACTAAATAATTTAAGCAATGGTTCGTTAGAAGGTGTTACCTACTCTTATTTAAGCACAGCATTTTATGGTAAAGCTTCACTAAAAGGAATTTTTGATAAAAAAAACAAAACGCTAACCATAAAAGAAACCTTTTTAGTTGAAGTAAAATCTGTTGGCAAAAGTGATCCTTGTTTGATGACATGTTATTTAGACTACAGAAAAGATGGTAAGCTAGAAACACTAATAGGAACTTACAGCAGTATTAATATGAATACCAAAAAGGATTGTGGAAATGGAACTGTGTATTTAGAAAGAGTAACTGAAAGTGATTTTGAGAAAGAAGATTTTTTGAAAGGTACAAATAGTAAAAGAGACAATACCCCTAGAAAATTACCTTCGGGAAAAAACTTTGAAGCTGATAGACTTGCTGAACAAAAACAAGCTAATAGCCAACAAAAGCCACCTCAACCAATTGTAAAAAACAAAATAGTACCTAAAAAAAGTATTACAACGCCGAACATAATAACTACAAATACTGATAATAAAAAAAGTGTTGATAATTCAAAAAAAGAAAAATCAAACAAGCAACAAACTTTTGTAAAAAAAGGGAAAATAACAAAGTCAGGTAATGATATTGTTGCTAAGAAAGATGTGACTCGTATAGTAAAGGATTCCACTCCAACTACTACTTATGAAGTAAAAAAAGAGGTTGCAATGGATAATATTAAAGAGAAAAAGATTGCACCGCCAATTGATGATGTTTTAAAGGAAAGGGAAAATAAATTAGCTACAACCATTATTGTTGATAGCAAAGATGTTTCAATAGAATTTTATGATAATGGTGAAATAGATAATGATTCAATATCGGTTTATCAAGATAACAAATTAGTAATAAATAATCAAAGATTAAGCACAAGACCCATTGTACTTAATTTAAAATTTGATGAAATTAATACTTTTTACGAATTAATTACTGTTGCTGAAAACCTAGGTGATATTCCGCCTAACACAGCATTAATGGTAATAAACTATGGCAGAAAAAGACAAGAAGTTTTTGTAACCTCAGATGAAAAAAGAAATGCTAAAGTTATTGTTAGGTACAAAGGAAAATAAACTAATCAGCAAAACCTGCAACCACAATTACAATTTCACCTTTAGGTTCTTTTATTTTAAAGTACTCAGCAACTTCTGCTACTGTACCCCTTTTATTTTCTTCAAACATTTTAGATAATTCACGGCTAACGCAACACATTCTTTCTGCTCCAAAATATTCAGCAAACTGTTCCAATGTTTTCACAAGTCTGTATGGGCTTTCGTAAAAAATCATTGTTCGTTCTTCTTTAGCTAATTTTTTAAGCATTGTATGTCTGCCTTTTTTTAATGGAAGAAATCCTTCGAAGCAAAAACTATTTGTAGTAAGCCCACTATTTACTAGAGCTGGTACAAATGCTGTTGCCCCTGGCAAACATTCAACTTTAATATTATGTTTAACACATTCTCTAACTAATAAAAAAGCAGGGTCACTAATTGCAGGAGTTCCTGCATCAGTAATTAAAGCAAAAATTTTACCAGCTTGCATTTGAACGATTAAATGCTCAACAATTTTATGTTCGTTGTGCTGATGATATGGAGATGTTGGTTTACTAATATTATAATGTTGTAATAGTTTGGATGAAGTTCTTGTATCCTCACACAAAATAACATCTACACTTTGCAATACTTCAATACTGCGAAATGTAATATCTTTTAAATTACCAACTGGTGTAGGAACAAGGTATAACATTATGCAGTAGTTTGTTCTTTTTTACTAAATACCAAACTCACCAAAACGTATACTAAAAATCCAATAGGAACAGCAATCCATTTCAAAAATATTGCAGTAAAAAAACTTACAATTAGCACAATAATAAAGGGTAATAACTTTTGCAATGTAACTCCTTTGAATTTCATTGCTAGCATTGGTAGTGTGGAAACCATTAAATAACTCACTACAAAAATTAAAGCATACCAAAACCATTTGTTGAGTAATAATTCATACACCCAAGTTGCATTATTTTGATGATAGATTAAGGGAAATGCTGCAACTAATAATCCTGCTGCTGGTATTGGAACTCCTTTAAATCCTGTGCTTTGAGAAGTATCAATATTAAAACGTGCTAATCGATATGCACCAGCACAAGCAATAATAAATGATAAAGAAAGCCACAAAGCATTTACATCTAATCCATTAATTTCTTGAGCATAACTTAATCTTAAAAACTGATACACAATCATACTAGGTGCAACACCAAAACTCACAACATCTGCAAGACTATCTAATTGTTTACCCATTTCGCTGCTTGCCTTTAAGAGCCTTGCAACAAACCCATCTAAAAAATCAATAACAGCTGCAATACCTATAAAAATTGAAGCATACACCATCTTTTCTGGTATATCAACAACTTGTTGTGCATTATCATCTAGGCTTATCATTAAACCACTTTGCATAATACAAACAATAGCAAGGCAGCCAAATAATAAGTTTAGTAAAGTGAATATGTTTGGAATTTGTTTTATCATATTAATTTGTTTTACCACAAAACACTGAGAACACAAAGAAAAAATTGTCGAATTGATTTATTGCCTAACTATCAAATTTCTACTTCATCAACTTTTCAATCTCTTCAACAGTAATAGGAATATTCTTCATTAAATCAATGCTGCCAGTTTTGGTGAGCCAAAGATTGTTTTCAATTCTTATCCCCATCTTTTCTTCTTCAATATAAATACCTGGCTCAACAGTTAGTAACATTCCTGCTTGTAAAGGACTTGTACGTGTACCTAAATCGTGTACATCAATACCTAAATGGTGACTAATTCCATGGTACAAATATTTTCTGTAAGCCCTGTTATTTTCATCTTCATTCTTAACATCTGTTTTGCTAATCAAACCAATTTTCATAAATTGTTTGGTAGCTTCCTCTCCTACTTTGTCTGTATAGTCAACCACACTTATACCAACTTTTAAAATAGATTTTGCATAGTTATGCAAATGCAAACATGCATTATATACTTCCTTCTGGCGTTTGTTAAACTTGCCATTAACAGGAATTGTACGAGTTAAATCTGCATTGTAACCACCATAGCTAGCACCAAAATCCATCAATATTAAATCACCATCTTTGCACTCTTGGTTATTGTTGATGTAATGTAAAATTCTTGCATTGTCTCCACTGGCAATAATACTTCCATAAGCTTCGCCTGTGGCACGTTGACGCAAAAATTGATGCATAATCTCTGCCTCAATTTCATATTCCATTACACCTGGTTTTATAAACTTAAGCAAGTGCCTAAATGTATTTTCTGTAATATCACAAGCACGTTGCATTACTACAACTTCTTCTTTTGTTTTAATGCCACGTAAATCTTTAAACAACTTTGCTGCACGCAAATAATTATGCAGTGGATATTTAGATTTCATTTCATCAATCAATCTATAATCTCTTGTTCTTAACAAGCTTGCTTTTCTATCATTTTCGTTACTATCTAAATAAATATTATCTGCTAAATGAATCCACGGTTGTAACAAACCTTCTAAACTATCTAACCATACAATTGTTTGTATGCCACTGATAGTTTGTGCTTCAGCAGTTCTTAGACGTTTACCATCCCATTTTTCCTTCATCTCATTTGGACGAACAAGTACCAAAACTTCTCTGTACTTTGCATCAACATTATCTGGGAAAAGAATAATCATTGAATCTTCTTGTTCAATACCAGTCAACCAATATAAATTGCTATTGGGTTTATATTTATAAATAGCATCGCCATTGCTTGGCACTTCATCGTTACTACCAAATATAGCAATACTGTTAGGTTGCATTTGCTTTACGAAACGCTTTCTATTATTGATGAAAATTTGATTATTAAGTTGTTCGTATTTCATAAATGATGTAAGTAAAAAATGTTAGTTGATATTAGTCAAATATGCCGCAAGATAACGTTTGTAACTAATACAGACTTTTATACTAAGAGATTATTTTGTTGTAAATAATTTTCAATTGCTAAAAATTCTCCTTCTTTTTTTAAGTCATCTACCAATTTGTACAATTTATCTAGTAATATTTTGCCACAGGGTTTTATGATGTAAGATGGTATTTTGTAAGTCTCAATATTTGTAAATTCCCAAGGATGAAAATAAAGGCTTAAATATCCATATTGTCTAAGCGTTTTTATTGCCCAATATTTATACAATTTATATGGTACATTTTTAAATGCCAGCCAAAATAATGGGATTCTAAAATTGGGTGTTACAGCTGTTGGAACTCTTATTAAACCATCCTCTCGAAAAATTATTTTAGGCAAATTTGTTTTGTTATATCTACCAGGTATATATGTTGGGTTAATAGAAGAATCATATAAATATCCTGCATTTTTCAC
>JBMLRA010000134.1:0-2029 GCA_049241265.1 Chitinophagaceae bacterium | reverse complement strand
ATTGCAGAAACATCTGTGCCTAAAACAGATTTTGTTTGTCAATCTAAATTATCAAGTACTAATTAATTCTTATGTTAACTGCATTTAAAAATTTATTCAATCAAAATAAAAGTGAAACCCTTGAACAAATTATTAATTATTGTGCTTTTTTGGTAGATGTAAGAACACCACAAGAATTTGCTTCTGGTAGTGTAGTTGGTGCAATAAATATTCCTTTAGATCAAGTACAAAGGCAAATTGATAAATTCAAAATAAAAAACACATCATTGTTTTTTGTAGAAGTGGTAATCGCAGCAATCAAGCACTATCCATACTTCAACAAAATGGCTTTAACAATGTAACCAATGGTGGTACTTGGCAAAATGTAAAACAATTTGTAAGAAATTAAGTAAACAAAAAATGAAAAGCACAATATTCAATAATTGGAATTTCTTTAGAATACTAAGATTGATTCTTGGTATTATTATTATAGTTCAAAGTATTTACTCTAAGGATTGGCAAATATCAATAATTGGGTTACTATTTACAGGTTTAGCAGTATTTAATATTGGTTGTTGTGGTGCAGGTGGGTGTTATACTTCTTCAAAATCTTCACAAAATAATAACAAAGAAATAAAATATGAAGAAGTGGTTTAATAGTTATAGACTTCATTTATGGGTGCTACTATTGGTGGTATTGCAGGGTACTTTTATTGGCAACAAGTTGGTTGTGCATCAGGCACTTGTGCCATTACTTCCAAACCAGCAAACAGTAATTTTGTGAAACTCTAATTTTTAGTTAATTTAAAAAATAAACAATAAGAATAATGACTTTTAATGAAATAATAAATTCAAAAAAACTAGTGTTGGTCGATTTTTTTGCCGAGTGGTGTGGACCTTGCAAAATGATGTCGCCAATTTTAAAGCAAGTAAAAGATGTAGTGAAAGAAACAGCAACTATACTAAAAATTGATGTAGATAAAAGCCCTCAAGCTGCACAACAGTTTCAAGTTCAAGGTGTACCTACTTTAATACTCTTTAAAAATGGAAAACCTGTTTGGAGACAAAGTGGAGTTGTGCAAAGTAAAGAACTCATAAACATTATTAATAATCATCAAAGTAAATAATATCAAATAAAAAAGAACATTAGCTAATTAAAAAAATATTTGTACTCAAAAGCCAAAATGTTCATAAGATATCTCACAAAAACAACCAATGTTACAACAGTAATTGTGTTGCTTTTTTTAGCAAATATATTTGCGTTAACAAGCTTAATAAATTTCTGTCGATTGGAAGCAATACTTGGAACAAATACTTGTAAAATAAAAATATGGAAGAACTACAATGTTGTGCTGTTTCTTGCGAACAACCATTAGATAAAACTTATTGGAATCATCAATATCAAAACAATACAATTGGCTGGGATTTGGGTGAGGTTTCACCACCAATAAAAAGCTATATTGATACTTTGCAGAATAAAAACCTTAGTATTTTAATACCCGGCTGTGGCAACACTTATGAGGCTGAATACCTTTTACAGCAAGGCTTTATCGATATTACTGTAATTGATATTTCAACAACATTGGTAGAAAAATTGCAACAAAAGTTTTCATTGAACAAAAATATAAAGGTAATTCTTGGTGATTTTTTTGAACATAATGGTAAATACGATTTAATAATTGAGCAAACATTTTTTTGTGCATTACTCCCAACGCTTCGCCAAAAATATGTTTATAAAATGCACCAACTTTTAAACACTGATGGATTAATTGTTGGACTTTTATTCAACAGAAATTTTGAAACAAACCCTCCTTTTGGAGGAAGTAAAATAGAGTATGAAACATTGTTTAAAGATGCTTTTATTTTCAAACAATTTGATTTGTGTTACAATTCTGCGATGCCACGTGCCAACACAGAACTGTTTATAGAATTTAAAAAAAATAATGCAGTAATAGTTAATCTGTATGGCCTTGAAGGTATTACTTGCAACGGTTGTATGAATACTGCAACTCAAAATTTTGCAACGTTGCGAAATGTATTAAATGTTAGT
>JBMLRA010000133.1:1642-19756 GCA_049241265.1 Chitinophagaceae bacterium | reverse complement strand
ATGGAGCACCAAAACAAGCACTAAATGTGGCTTTTGGTTCAGTAACACCAGCCTCGGTTCCAGCAACTTTTGCTGTATAACCACTAATAAATTGATACATTGCTTGTCCAGGACTTAATTTGCTAACTGGAGGCAAAACACCATAAGCATCACAAGTAAGGAAGAAAATATTTTTTGGCAATCCACCAATACTAGGTTCTAAAGCATTACTTATGTAGTCTAAAGGATAACTAACACGAGTATTTTCAGTGATTTTAGTACTTTCAAAATCAATAACATTTGTATCCCCAATAAAACCAACATTTTCAACCAAAGCACCAGATTTGATTGCATGGAAAATTTCTGGTTCTTTTTCTTCACTTAAATCAATAACTTTAGCGTAGCAACCTCCTTCGAAATTAAAAACTGAATTATTTGTCCAGCCGTGCTCATCATCACCAATTAATTTCCTGTTTGGATCGGCACTTAATGTAGTTTTTCCTGTGCCACTAAGACCAAAGAAAACAGCTACATCTCCCTCATTACCCATATTGGCACTACAATGCATACTCAATACGTTTTTGTCGTGTGGGAGTATGTAATTTAATATAGTAAAAATTCCTTTTTTAATTTCACCTGTGTAACCAGTACCACCAATAATTATAGTTTTGTGGGTGAAAGAAACCATAGCAAAATTGTGCTGTCTAGTTCCATCAACAGTTGCATCTGCCTTAAAACTTGGGGCTTGTATAATATGCCAATCAGGAGTGAAATCTTCTAATTCTTCTTCTTGTGGGCGAAGGAACATATTATATGCAAATAGATTACTCCAAGGATTTTCATTGATTACTCTAATATTAAGTCTGTAGTTATTATCAGCACAAGCATAAGCATCTCTAACCCAAACTTCATCTTTGTTGCTTAAGTGATTTAGTAATTTAGAACGCAGTTGTTGGAAATACTTTTCATCAACTGGAATATTGAAATTGTTCCAATGAACAGTATTTTCAGTTATGCTATCCTTAACAATAAACTTGTCAAGTGGACTTCTACCAGTAAATTCACCAGTATTAATACACAATGCACCAGTATTATTAAGTACTCCTTGTTTTCTTTCTAATGCTTGTTCTACAAGCTCTTCAGGATTTAATTGATAGTGAATATTCACTGTTTCTGCAATTCCTAATTGCAGTAATTTTTCTGTTGGAATTTGAAGTGTATTTTGCATTGACATAAATTAACTAACATTTGTTAGTTTGCAAAAATAAGTGCAAACGATTTAGAAAAAAGAAAATGTGTAAATCTTACACTTAAATTCTGAAGATTTATAACTGAATTATAGCTGTATTTATTTTCATTAAAACAATTGTAACGAATAGCTTGTAGTAAAATTTTGATAATTCCTAAACAACATTATATTTGTCACTCAAATTTATCACTCAAAGCCAAAACTTTATC
Organism: Chitinophagaceae bacterium; assembly: GCA_049241265.1. Lineage (GTDB taxonomy): Bacteria > Bacteroidota > Bacteroidia > Chitinophagales > Chitinophagaceae > CAIVPM01. The sequence continues at coordinate 18,319 of JBMLRA010000133.1, read as the reverse complement.
AACTGTGCCTTACGAACAAAATAACCAAGACGACAGAAAACAAGAAAGTGTTTACAGTAAACGCATCAAAGCAGGTAAAAGACGTACTTATTTTTTTGATGTTAGAGCCACCCGTGGCAACGATTATTTTCTTACTATAACTGAAAGCCGTAAAAGATTTGATGATAATGGATACGATAGACATAAGGTTTTTGTTTACAAAGAAGACTTTAACAAATTTGTTAAGGCATTAGGAGAAACAGTTGATTACGTAAAAACTGATTTAATGCCGGATTTTGATTTTGATGCTTTTAACCATGAGTATCCAGATGGAGAAGGCTACACACACAACACAGAAGTTGAACAAATGACTTCAAATGAAGCACCTGCTGAATTGGTTTCACAGGTTACAACATTACCTCAAGATAATGGAAATGCTGAAGTAGTTGATAAATGGTAATTTATTAATTAATATTTACAATATTTAAAGTCTCGTGAAAGCGAGACTTTTCTTTTATTAAATAATAGGCCTATCTATTATTAAACAATTATTTTTGCAAACTATGCAAAAACAAAAATCTGTTGCATTTCATACACTCGGGTGTAAACTTAATTATTCTGAAACTTCAACTTTAAGTAGGATGCTAGAAGTTGATGGTTTTGAGAAAAAAGACTTTTCTGATATTGCTGATGTGTATGTAATCAATACCTGTTCTGTTACAGATAATGCAGATAAAGAGTGTCGCCAATTGGTAAGGCGAATTAATAGAAAAGCACCAGAAAGTTTGGTGGTTATTACAGGTTGTTATGCTCAGTTAAAACCAAAAGAAATTGCTTCAATACCTGGTGTAAATTTAGTTTTAGGTGCTGCTGAAAAATTTAATATAGCTGCTCATTTGCGTGAGCTAACCTTAAATGATAGTGGTAAAATATCTAGTTGTGATATTGAAGATGTAAGTGGCTTTACCTCTTCTTTTTCAGTTAATGATAGAACAAGAACATTTTTAAAGGTACAGGATGGTTGCAATTATAATTGCAGCTTTTGCACTATTCCACAAGCAAGAGGAAAAAGCAGAAGCGATACTGTTGAAAATGTTGTTGCAACTGCAAAGTCTTTAGCGGCTAAAGGCGTTAAAGAAATAGTTTTAACTGGGGTTAATCTTGGCGACTTTGGCAGAGGAGCAGATGGCGATAAAACTTACAAAGAAACTTTCTTTGATTTAGTAAAAGAACTTGACAAAGTAGAAGGTATTCAACGCTACAGAATTTCATCTATTGAACCTAATTTATTGACCAATGAGATAATTGAATTTGTTGCCAATAGCAAAAAGTTTATGCCACATTTTCATATTCCATTGCAAAGCGGTAGCAATACTATTTTGGGGTTAATGAGAAGAAGATACAAACGTGAACTTTACACAGAACGTGTTGGATTAATTAAAACATTAATGCCACATTGTGCCATTGGTGTGGATGTAATTGTTGGTTTTCCTGGAGAAACTGAGGAGTATTTTAAAGAAACTTTTGACTTTTTGCATAACCTTGATATTAGTTATTTGCACGTATTTACTTATAGTGAAAGAGATAATACTTTGGCTGTTACAATGGACAATGTTGTGCCTGTAAATATTAGAAACGAACGCAACAAAACCTTACGCAACTTGAGTTATATGAAACAGCATTACTTTAATAACCATTTTGCAGGACAAACAAGGAAAGTGCTATTTGAAGATGCAGATAAAGCAGGAATGATGGAAGGCTACACAGATAACTATATTAGAATTACTACTCCATTTAGAAAAGAGTGGGCAAACGAAATTGTTGATTGGACTGTTTAAGTTTTCAATCACCTTATTCACCTTATAATTCTTATTAGTTTTCAGGTTTTATTACAGCCTAAAAACTTTGTTTTCACGTCAGTCTAATAATTTGATTCGTCATTTATTTATTAATTTTTGGAAAAAATATTTTTATAAACAGCGAATTTTTTTGTAATAAATAATGCTGTATCAATACTTACTATTCAGTTAAATCAAAACAACTTAATTTATGAAACGTAGCATTTTTAGATTGCTCATTATTTTTCCATCAATATTTTTTCTAACATCTTGCAACGATGAAAAAGATGATATTACCGATGTTATTGATAAAGGTGGAAGTATTGAAAGTGCTGTTACTGTTGAGCATTTAACAGATTCTACAGACGTGTTAATTACAAAGCATATTATTTGGTCAAAATTTAATCTTAATAAAGAAGTCTATTACCGAGATACAATTCCTGCATTAGGTTATACATATGCTGAAGCTGAAAACGAAGATGGCGATACAAAAAATGTGAGTGTTAAAAAAGATTATGAAGTGTATATAACTGTAAAGTAAAATGAAGAAATCGAAATATATAGAACTAGTTTTAATTACTGCCGCATTAGCTAGTTGTAATAAACCCAATAAAGATTGGGATGGTAGTGGTGGAAAAACATATGTAAGAAGCGATAGTACAGCACCATATACAAGAACTCATCATCATAGAGGGCTGGCTAATGGATTGCTTTGGTACTACGCGTTTCGTCCTTATGGTAATTATAATAATGGTGTATATCAGCGTGCAGGATATTATTCAAATGCCATTCACGAAAGTAGCAATATTGGTAGTAATGGAATAAAATCAAGCATTGTTCGTGGTGGTTTTGGACGTGGTGGCTATAGTGTTAGTAGTTAAAAAAATACGATGAAAAGAAATATTATTACGCCAAGAAATAATTGGCAAAAAGAGGTAGAAAAATTGGGCTTTGGATTTCATACAACCAATGTGCCATATTGGAACGAAGCAGCATATTATTCATTTAATTTGGATGAAATTTTATACATAGAAAAAGCTACAACTGAATTGTGGGATTTGTGTTTAGGAGCTGTTCAACACGTAATGGATAATAATCTTTATCACAAATTTGCTATTCCTGAGAACTTCATTCCATTAATAGAAAAAAGCTGGACAGAAGATCATCCTGCAATTTATGGACGTTTCGATTTTTGTTATAAAGATGGGAAACTCAAATTACTTGAGTTTAATGCTGATACGCCTACAAGTCTTTATGAAGCAGGAATTGTGCAATGGTTTTGGCTACAAGACTTTGATAAAAGTAAAGACCAATTTAATAGTATTCACGAAAAAATGATTGCTTATTGGAAGTACTTAAAAACTTATTTGTATCAAGGCAAACTACATTTTACTTGCCTCAAAGAAACGCTTGAAGATCTTACCAATACTGAATATATTAGAGATTGTGCAATGCAAGCAGCACTGGAAACCAAATTGGTTTTTGTTGATGATATTGGTTGGGATATAGACAAAAAAATATTTGTTGATATGGAAGATGAACCTATTAAAAATGTTTTCAAATTATATCCTTGGGAATGGATGACAAAAGACAATTTTGGTGACAATATTTTGCAAGACACAAATAAAACATTGTGGATAGAACCTGCGTGGAAAATGATTTTAAGCAATAAAGCAATTTTGCCAATTCTTTGGGAATTATACCCTGATTGCCCCTATTTATTGCCAGCATATTTTGAGCAAAATGGCTTGCAGAACTTTGTTAAAAAGCCAATCCTGTCAAGAGAGGGAGCGAATATAGAAATTGTAAAAGCTGGCATTTCTACCAATAAAACAGATGGAGAATATGGCAAAGAAGGCTATGTTTATCAAGAACTATTCTCATTACCCGAATTTGATGGTAATTATCCTGTAATTGGTAGCTGGGTAATTGGGCAAGAGCCAGCAGGAATGGGTATTAGAGAGGCATCAGGCTTAATTACTGATAATAAAAGCTGCTTCGTGCCGCATTTAATTGATTAAGAAATATAATTCAAAAATAAAAATTATGGAACAAAATGTATTACTCCACTATTGGTGGATTGGATTATTAATACTTTGTATAGTATTATATAAGTTTATTTTAAGAGTATTTTTTGGGATGGTCATCGTTCCAGAAAACAGAATTGGTTTAGTAACAAAAAAGTTTGTGCTGTTTGGTGCGAATAAAGAATTGCCAGATGGTAGAATTATTGCCACAAAAGGCGAAGCTGGTTTTCAAGCAAAAGCTTTAGCCCCAGGTTTATACTGGGGAATGTGGCCTTGGCAATATGGTGTAGATATGATTGCTTTTACAGTGATTCCAGAAGGTAAAATAGGACTAGTACTTAGTAATGATGGTGCAGAAATTCCTACAGGTGCAATATTGGCAAGAAAGGTTGATAGCGATAATTTCCAAGATGCAGAAAAGTTCTTGAATAATGGAGGACAAAAAGGTCGTCAAACATCATACATCACTGCTGGTACATATCGTATCAATTCTTATGCTTTCACTATTACCATTGCAGATATGGTTATTATCCACGAAAATATGGTGGGTATTGTAACAACACTTGATGGACAACCAATTGAAAGTGGACAAATTGCAGGTAAGTATATTGATGGGCATAATAATTTTCAGGACTTTGATACCTTCTTAAAAAATGATGGTAATCGTGGTTTGCAGCCAACCATTATTCTGGCTGGTAGCTACAACATTAATCCTTGGGCAGTGCAAATAGAAGAAGTTCCAATGACTGATGTACCAATTGGATATGTTGGTGTTGTTATTTCTTATATTGGTGAAGATGGAAAAGACTTGACTGGCGATAATTTCAAGCACGGCAATATTGTAAGCAAAGGGCAACGTGGTGTGTGGATGGAACCATATGGCCCTGGTAAATATCCTTTCAATAAATATATTATGAAAGTGGAATTGGTACCAACAACTAATCTTGTTTTAAACTGGGCAAATGCACGTAGCGAAAGCCATCAATTAGATAAAAATCTTTCTACCATCACTGTGCGTAGTAGAGATGGATTCCCATTTAATTTAGACGTAAGTCAGATTATTCACATTCCTGCAAACGAAGCTCCTAAAGTAATTGCACGTTTTGGAAGTATGAATAATCTGGTATCTCAGGTATTAGAACCTACTATTGGCAACTATTTCAGAAACTCTGCACAAGATAGTGATGTGATTTCTTTCTTATCTACTCGTAAAGAAAGACAGTTGTCTGCAAAAAATCATATACGTGAAGTGTTAGATGAATACAATGTAAATGCTGTAGATACTTTAATTGGAGACATTGTCCCTCCTGAAGCTTTAATGAAAACATTGACTGATAGAAAGATTGCAGAGGAAGAGCAAAAGACTTACCAAACACAGAAAATGGCACAAGAGCAAAGGCAAGGAATGGAGAAAGAAACTGCCATTGCCGATATGCAAAAAGAAATTGTAAAAGCACAACAAAGTGTTGAGATTGCACAACGCACAGCAGATGCAACAGTTAAAAAAGCTGAAGGTGATGCTAATAGTTTAAAACTTCAAGTAGATGCTGAAGCTACTGCAACTAAAATGCGTGCCAACGCTGAAGCTGAAGCCACAAAAGCAAGAGCTGGTGCACAAGCAGAAGCCACCAAACTCAATGCAAGTGCAGATGCAGAGAAAATAAGTAAAACGGGTTTGGCAGAAGCAGAAAAAATTATGGCAATTGGTAAATCAACTGCTGAGGCTTATGAATTACAAGTTAAAGCTATGGGTGGTGATAATTTTACCAAGTTTAAAGTAACAGAGGAAATTGGTAAAGGAAAAATAAAAGTAATACCAGATATTTTAATTAGTGGTAGTAATGGCACTGATGGTGGAATTAATGGTTTGCTTGGGATGAAACTGATGGAAATGATGGATAGCAAAAAAGGAGAAGAGAAGTAATAAAAAAGGCTGGGTAAAACCCAGCCTTTTTTATGTGTTTTAGCATCAATAAACTACATTAATGCAACAATTTTTTTCTCGATAACACTCTTTGGTACAGCACCAATTTGCTTATCTACTACTTGACCATTTTTAAAAAATAGAATTGCCGGGATAGAAGTGATACCAAAGTTAGTACTAACATTAGCATTGTTATCTACGTTTACTTTACCAATATTTACTTTTCCTGCATATTGATTTGACAATTCTTCAACAACTGGTCCAATTGCACGACAAGGTCCACACCACTCTGCCCAAAAATCAACTACTGTAAGTTTATCGCTTTCTAAAACTTCTTTTTGGAAGTTAGCATCTGTAAATTCTGCTGCCATAATATTTGTTTTTTAAATTATTTGTCAAAAGTAGTTCCAAAATTTTATTAGTGCTTATTTGACTTCTACACACTATGTGTATTGACGAAAGTTGGGTATGATACTGACAAAAAATCTGATTTATTTAAACAGGTTGATTTGCAATGAGTGGATTTTGTTGTAGAATATTTCTTAAATGCTCAAAAATATTGGGATATGCAACTTGCAATTGTTCAGCTTTTTCGAAAAACAACTCAACACTTACAGCCCAAAATTCTTGTAAATTGGTAAAAGCATAATTCGAATATAATTGGTGTGGGCAGTTATTTTGTTCTAAAATAGTTTCTCCATCATTCATTAATTGATTAAAATGATTAGCAAAACCATCAGGGTCATCTCGGTCTACAATTATTTCCTGAAAATATAATGCATGAGCCATTTCGTGTAACCCAACATTATTTCCATCACTATAATCATAAAACCCTTTTAAAAGATGATTCCAAGCTAATGTGATGCAATTGCCTTCTACATTACCTGCCAAAATTCTTAGTGAATTTGATGCAAAATATTCTTCTGTATGAACTCTGATGTGTGTATAGTGTGGCAATTCAAATTCATCTAATCCAAAACTAATTTGCACAGCGGCTGCTGATATTAAAACAGGCATTTCTTTAAAAGGTTCATTAGAATAGATTAGAAAGTTTTTTGAATGCATAAACCTAATCATTCTATCAAAGAACTTAAATTGTAGGTGTTTATCTAAGTTTCTATAGTAGATAAAATATTTATTTAAAATGGTTTCGATTTCATGATGCAATAAATCTAGTTCATTGCCTTTATACAAATAATGATCTTTTGTATTTGGTAATTCATTTGAAATATATTCTTCCTCATAACCATTAAAAATATCTTTTAAAAGAAATGGTTCTTCGTTTGATACAATAACAGAACGTATTGATACCAATAAAAAGAAGGCTAATATGATAAAAAATATTGCTGTCATAAATTAGCGTACAGCAAAAACTGGTTTATTCTTTTTATCTCTTAGTTTAAATGTAAAACTTAAACCAGGAGTTCTTGTGCTAGTATTAAATTCTGGTTTTACATTCATAGATAAATTATTGCTTACATCAAAATCTTTCAAATGCCCAAACACTGTAGCGTCTGCAACATTTAATCCCCACACTACTAAAAACCAGAGAACAGAATAATCCCTGTCTCGTCTTGCTGCGTTTCTTAAAGTTTGTATTGAATTTATGTCTGCTCGCTGATACTTAGAATCTAGTGATTTATAGTCTGTGCTATCTTGACCACCACCAATTGTAGCTTTAATTCTAGCATCGTAGGCAAATCTAGCTTCTTTGTAAACATTATTGTTGTAAATAAAAGTAATGGTAGGAATTGATAAAGCACCATAAACAATTGGAATTTTCCAGTATTCTTTGTTATAAGCTTGCCCCCAACCTGGTATCATTAACGATCGTTTAGTTGCTATTTTGGGATTGTGAATAGCTTTGGTTGTAGAAGTGCTTTTAGTAGAATTATCTGGAGCTACAGCTATTTTTTCCTGCTGCAAAATTTTAGTTGAATCCGCTTTTTGTGCAAATGAATATCCCACTACAAATAATAAAAGTTGCATAATAAACCGTAGTTTGATATTCTTTATTATAAAAATCAATGGTGATTATTTTTCTTTTTTTAGTGTAAATTGTTTACCAGATTGATTTAGTATCATTTGTTCTTTTTCAACATCAAATATCAATTCAATATTTGCAGTTTCATAAACAAAAGTATCAGTACTGCTGTATTCCAATGCAAAAGCACTTTGACCAGTGGCTTGTGCAAATAAATTTTTACCATCAGATGAAATTGTAATTTTCAATGGGAATTTAGGAGATGAGTATATGCCAACATATTTTAGTAGATTAATGTTGTTTTTTGCTGACTTTTTAAAATCAGGGATTTTATATTTTTTGTTAAAGCAAGTATTTAAAATAGCTATTGCAATATCATTTCCATTGTAGTTTGAGCCATTTAAGCAATATGAAAATGCCAAGCTATCTTTAGGGAAATAACCAAGGTTAGATGAAAATCCATCTATCCCACCAGTATGTCCAAAGGCCTTATGGTTATAAAATGGAAAACTGAACATTCCCATTCCCATCCCATCAGTTATAGATTGCATTTGCTGAAGACTAGATTTATTAACTAATTTTTCAGCAAATAATGCTTCAATAAATAAAGTTAATTCTGACGGAGTTGAGATGATGGCACCAGCACCCAAAGGAACACTCATATTGGTTTCTGGCTCAAATTTCTTAAAACTATCAATCTCAAAATCAAAAGAAATAGCTTCGTTATTGGCATTGTTTATTTTGCCACCATAAAATGTATTTTTTAAACTGAGTTTATTGATAATGCGTTTACTAAGATTTTCTACGTAAGACTTTTTTGTAATTTTTTCAATAATGTAAGTAAGCAAAATAAAATTGCTATTGCTATATTCTGCTTTGGTATTAGGTTCAAATTGCGAAGGGAATACTGCAATTTTATCTATCATTTCTTTTTGAGAAATTACATTGCTGCACCAATTTAGGTAGTTTGTATCGTTGGTGATATTAAATATGCCTGTTCTATGATTAAGCATATTGCCAATAGTGATTTTATCGGAATTTGGTATTTGTTTAAAATACTTATCTAGCGTGGTTTCTAGTGTTATTTTTTTTTCTTCAATTAATTGAAAAATAATTGTGGCAGTAAACATTTTACTGATAGAACCAATCCTATATTTGGTATTACTGTTGGCATTTATTGCTTTATTTTCATCAATAAAACCAATAGATTTAGTATAAATAATTTTACCTTTTTTGCTAATTGCCACACTCCCCATTATTTTCTTGTTGGCATCAAGTGCATTAAAAAAACTATCTAGTTTTTGGGAATTAAAGTCTTGTGCAAGAACATTAATAACCGAAATGCAATAAAGAAAAGCAAAACCAATTTTTTTCATAAAAAAGTTGTTATAATACTATTTGCAATGCATTAGTGACTGTTAACTAATAACCACATTCATTTGTTCAAGAATTTTATTTAATTCTTGCAAACTGTAATATTCTAAAGTAATGCTACCTTGACCATTTTTGTTATGTTGCATTTTAACCTTAGTGCTAAAATGAGATGCGATGTTATCTTCAATTTTTTTATACGCTGGTGGCAAAGCATTTTTATCTATTGTTGTTGTTTTGCTGTTATCACTTTTATACAGTTTACGCACTAATTCCTCGGTTTGACGAACACTTAATTGCCCAGTTTTTATTTGATTGTAAACATATAATTGCTTATCAATGTGGTCAACAGTAATTAATGCCCTAGCATGTCCCATTGAAATGGTTCCATTACGAACAGCTAATTGAATATCTGGTGGTAGTTTAAGTAAACGTATATAATTAGTAACAGTGCTTCTTTCTTTACCCATCCTTTCAGCAACTTGTTCTTGTGTATAATCCAATTCTTCCATCATACGCTTATAACTTAAGCCAATTTCAATGGCATTTAAGTCTTCGCGTTGTAAATTTTCTAGTAATGCTAGTTCAAGTAATTCCTTATCATCTGCCTGACGAATATAAACAGGCACATCTTTTAAACCAGCAATTTTGCTGGCTCTAAATCTTCTTTCGCCTGCAATTAATTGATATTTACCAGATGCTAATTTTGATACTGTTAATGGTTGAATAATATCATGAATTCTGATTGAAGTTGCCAATTCACTTAATGCAGTTTCATCAAAATCTCTACGAGGTTGTTTAGGATTAATTACAATACTATCTAATGGAATGCGTGTTGAGTGTGTAACTTCTTCAACAACATTGGCTTTTAAATTTCCTGTTGTGGTTTTTAAATCTTCGTTAATGTTTTGCAATAAAGAACGAATGCCTTTGCCTAAAAGTTCTTTGTTGTTATTATTTTTTCCTAATGCCATTTTAATTATTATGATTTGTAAGTTTTGATGTAAGAATTATAAGCTTTTAGCCAGTAATTCTAATTAACACATTAGTATCTATTCTAAAATTCTTTCTTCGTTTGTCATCTTGGTCATATTATTTTTTTGTAATATTTCTTTAGCCAAATTTAAATAATTAATAGCACCTTTACTTTCACTATCATATAAAATAGCAGGTTTTCCTACACTTGGGGCTTCACTTAATCTTGTATTTCGGTGTATTAATGTATTGAATACCATTTCATCAAAGTGTTTTCTAACTTCGCTTACAACTTGGTTACATAAACGTAAACGACCATCATACATAGTCATTAAAATACCCTCAATCTGTAGTTCTGGGTTTAGTCTGCTTTGTACAATTTTAATCGTATTTAATAATTTGCCTAAACCTTCTAGAGCAAAAAATTCGCATTGTACTGGGATTAAAACACTATCTGCAGCAACTAAAGAATTTACAGTTATTAAACCTAAAGATGGAGAGCAATCTATGATGATAAAATCGTAATTATTTTTAACAGCGTCGAGACAATTTTTCAATACATTCTCCCTGTTGGGGTAATTAATCATCTCTATCTCTGCACCAACTAAATCAATGTGAGATGGAATTAAATCTAGGTTTGGTACCTCACTTTTAAGTATAACATCTGCTGCTGGGGTATGATTAGCCATACAGTCGTATAAACTGTGAGTTATGTTGTGCAAATCGAAACCAATACCTGTTGTGCTATTTGCTTGTGGATCTGCATCAACCAAAAGTGTTTTGAATTCAAGTACAGCCAAACTGGCTGCAACATTTATTGCAGATGTTGTTTTTCCTACACCACCTTTTTGATTGGCTATGCCAATAATTCTTGCCATAATTTTTTGAAAATTTATTTATTCAAGGGTTGCAAATGTAAATATATAGTTGAGTTAATAAAGTTTGATTTAAAGATTTGCAGATTTTGTTATTTCATTACTTTTTATCAATGAGTTGATTTTTTTTTATGAATAAAAAGCTTATATTTATTGAGTTTCATAAGATTTTAAAAAATAGTTTTAATATTTTTTTGGTGGATAAGAGGTCAACCTATTATTTTGCAACCGGAGAGATGGCAGAGTGGTCGATTGCGGCAGTCTTGAAAACTGTTGACTGTTACAGGTCCGGGGGTTCGAATCCCTCTCTCTCCGCCAAAATAAAAAAGCCTTTCAGATTGAAAGGCTTTTTTGTGTCCATTAAATAATTTCTTGAAATATTTTAACATTACCATTTAACATTCCAAGTAACTGATGGAATAATTGGAAAAAGCGAAACCTGCTTACCTTGTATTTTTAAATCTCCACCTGCAAGGCTTCCTGTTTGATCAAAATAAATGAAGTAAGGATTTTGGCGGCTATACACATTGTAAATGCTAAACACCCAATTACTTGTGTATTTGTGTTTCTTTTTGGGTGTAGGGGTGTAAGTGGCAGCAAAATCTAAACGATGATAAGCAGGTAAACGATAAGCGTTTACATTACTGTATTCTTGCGTTAAAACACCATTGATGAAATAATATTTTTCAGGAAGGGTAGTGGCATTGCCTGTAGAATATACAAATACGCTAGATAGTTTCCATTTATTGCTAAGGGCATAGGAACCTGTAATACTTAAATCGTGACGTCTATCATATTTTGCAGGATAAGTTACACCACTATTTATTTTATCAAACTTTCTATTTGTCCAGCTTAATGTGTAGCTAACCCATCCAGTAAATCTGCCTTTAACCTTATTTATAAAAAGTTCTGTACCATAGCTCCATCCTTTTCCAAAAACAAAATCTTCTTCTGCATCTTTTAAAGTGTTGGGTGTAAAACCTTCACGATATTCAATTTGATTATCCATTGTTTTATAATAGGCTTCAATTGAAGTTTCAAACATTCCTTTATTAAAATTTTTAAAATAGCCAACAGCATATTGCCAGCAAATTTGTGGCTTAACAATTGATGTGCTTGGAACCCACAAGTCAGTTGGCAATGTATTGCCATTGCTACTAACCAAATGTATATATTGTAGGTTTCTTGTTACAGCAGCTTTAAACGATTCATTTTCATTTACTGCATACCTAAGTGTTACTCTTGGTTCTAGTCCTCCATAAGCTTTAACTGTTTTTCCTTTACCAATAACAGTGCTGTCTAACTTATTACCATCAGCATCTCTTGTGTAAGTTGTGGCTCTTCCAATTTGTTGAAAAATGCTGTATCGTAAACCATAATTAATTTTAATTTTTTTACTTACTTCCCAGTCATCTTGAATGTAGGCTGCATATTCATTTGCATATTTTATGCTCGCATTGTCTGGTGTAAATTGTACAGAATCTTGATTGCCACTAAACGTGCTTGGAAAGAAAGTGTGGTAAGTAAAAGCAGCTCCAAATTTTAATTTATGTTCTGGCGTTACAAACCAATCAAAATCAGTTTTAGCACCAAAATCTCTAATACCCGATTTGAATACTATATTAAAATTATTTTGACTGCCACTAAATTTAAAATTGTAGTCGTTGTAAACAAGTGTAGCATTTGCAAAAAGCTTTTTATTAAAGATATGATTCCAACGTAAGGTAGCTGTTGCATTGCCCCATGGAATAGAAGTTTTAAATGAACGTTCAGCGTTTTTAAAATCAAATTGATCTCTGCCAAAATATCCACTTAAATACAATCGATCTTTGTCACCAATTTTGTAGTTCATTTTAGCATTTAAATCGTAGAAATAATAACCTGAACCATAAAAACTATTGGTTTTTTTTATAAATGGTTGTGTTAAAATATCTATGTAGGTTCTGCGTGCTGAAACAATAAATGAAGCTTTATTTTTCTTTATTGGTCCTTGAATAGAAACCCTACTTGCAATTAAACCAATGCCAGCATCAACTTCCATTTTGTTCAAATTCCCCTCCTTCATTGCAATATCAACAACACTTGATAAACGACCTCCATATTGTGCAGGCATTCCACCTTTAATTAGTGAAACATTTTTTATAGCATCGGCATTAATAATAGAGAAAAAACCAAACAAATGCCCAGGATTAAACACTACTGCATCATCTAGTAAAATCAGGTTTTGATCAGAATTTCCACCACGAACAAAAAAGCCTGAATTCCCTTCACCAGCACTTTTTACACCTGGTAGCAATTGCAATGTTTTTAGCAAATCGACTTCGCCTAAAAAAGCAGGTAAGGCTCGTGCATTGGCAACATTAATATCAATCTTACCCATTTGTGCAGTCTTAACATTGTTATCTCTTTTTCTTGCCGACACCACAACTTCTTTCATTTCATCATTATTAGGCAATAAAGCGATTGTAATTTGTTGGTTTGATAAAAGATTTACATTTATTTCTTTGGGTTGATATCCCGAAAAGGAACACAATAAAGTATAATTTCCACTTTTTAAAGTAATAGAATAAAAACCATACAAATTGCTTGTAACACCCCTGCCTTCTGTTTTTGCAAATAAATTAGCACCGATAAGACTTTCACCAGTTAGAGAATCTTTAATGTATCCATTTATGGTAAATTTTTGTTGAGCATTAACATTATTTGATAAAAAAAATATTATTATAACTATACTTAAAATACGAAATACAAACTGTTTCATTATTGTTATTATAATGCAAAGTAATGGCTACAATGAATTAAAGGTTTTGTTAAAGAGGGAATTAATAAAGTTTCATAACCTTACTTTTGCCGTTATGCAAAATGTAACTGTTAAAGTGGTTAACAAATCTGGTAATTCATTACCAGAATATGCAACAAATGGTTCATCAGGAATGGATATAAGAGCCAATATTGAAAGCGAAGTTGTTCTAAAACCATTACAAAGAGAATTAATAGCTACTGGGCTTTTTATAGAATTGCCAATGGGCTACGAAGCACAAATAAGACCAAGAAGTGGGTTGGCAATAAAACAAGGAATTACTTGTCTTAATACACCTGGTACAATTGATGCAGATTACAGAGGGGAAATTAAAGTTATACTTATTAATCTGTCAAATGAACCTGTTACAATTGTGAATGGAGATAGAATTGCACAAATGGTGATACAAAAAGTTGAAAAAGCAGTCCTTGTTTCTGTTGATGTTTTAGATGAAACACAAAGAGGTGATGGTGGGTTTGGGCATACTGGTACGAATTAAAAGAAATTAATTTATGAAAAAATATAGTCTGTTTTTATTGGTTTTGATTGTAGCTGCATCATGTCGTCCAACAAAAAAGGTTCAATCAATTCAAACAGCCATTGTAAAAAAGGATACTGCACATTCTGTAATAGTTACAGTAAATCCTGTTGTAGATTCTTTTGCAATTATTAAAGGTATGATGGATAAAATAGTGCAACAAAAAATTGATTTTAGCACCTTTAATGCTAAAATCAAAGTAGATTATTTGGGGCAGGAGGAAAGCCAGAATGTTACTGCTTATTTGAGTATGAAAAAGGATAGTATTATCTATATTCAAATTAAAGGATTTTTGGGCATAGTTGGACTGCAAGCAAAAATTACAAAGGATAGTGTTACCATAGTAAGTAAAATACCAGACAATAAATACATACAATATAGAAGTATATCTTATTTGCAAGACGTAACTCAAATTCCTTTCAATTTCACTACACTACAAGATTTATTAATTGGTAATCCTGTTTTTTTAGATAATAATATTGTCTCTTACAGAGAGTTAAACAATAACCAAATGTTAGTGTTAATGATTGGTAATATTTTCAAGCACCTTATTACTTTCGATAAAGACAATTTTACAGTATTGCATAGCAAATTAGATGACGTAGATTTACAAAGAAATAGAACCTGTGATATTACATTAAGCAAATACAACACAGTGAATAATTTTCAGTTTTCTACTTACAGAAATATTTCTGTTGCCGAAAAGTCAAAACTGAATGTTAATATGGAGTTTAAAGAGTATTCATTTAATGAAACGTTAAAATATGCTTTTGTGCCTCCAAAAAATTATAAAAAAAAGTAATTTAGCTACATAGTTTTTCGTTAATACATTTTACCTCCCTTAAGATAAGCATAATGAATAAAATTATTTCAATCATATTAAAGGCAAGCTGTGTGTTGCTGTTCCCTTTATTTGCCACAAGCCAACAACAACCAACCAAAGAAGATTTAACAAGACAAAAGCAACAAATTCAAAAGGAAATTGATGAACTGAATAATAATCTTAACAAGGTAAAAGGCAAAAAAGGTGAGATGTTGAAACTGATGTCTATTTTAAATAGAAAATTAGAAGCTAGAGAAAACCTTGTAAATAACATCAATAAAGAAATTAAACGAATTGAAGAAGAAACTTTTTTGAGCGAAAGAGAGATTTACAGACTAAAAAAAGAACTTGATACGCTTAAGCAGAAATATGCACAAAGTATTGTGTTTGCTTACAAAAACCGAAGTAATTATCAATACTTGAATTTTTTATTTTCATCCAATGACTTTAATGATGCTATAAAAAGAGTTACTTATTTAAAAAGCTATAGAAAATTAAGAGAAACAGAGGCTCAAACTATTGTTAAAACTCAGGAATTATTACAAACTAATATTGTAAAACTGAATGTTAATCGAGAAGATAAAAAAGGAGCTTTACTAAGTCAAAGTGAACAATTAAAAGCACTAGAACAAGATAAAAAAGACAAAGATGAAACTGTAAATCAACTTAAAGGGCAAGAAAAAGAAATATTAGCACAAATTAGTAAAAAAGAAAAGCAACGTAGAGAATTAAATAATGCCATTAATGCAGCAATAAAACGAGAAATTGTTGAAGCTGAAAAACGTGAAAAGGAAAGGTTAGCTAAAATTAAAGCAGCCGAAGATTTAAAAAGAAAACAGTTAGAAGCAGAAGCAGCAGCAGCAAAACTTGCAGCAGCCAAAGCAAAAGCTGATGCAGAAGCAAAAAGTAAAGCTGACGCTGCAATTAAAGCTGAAGCTGATGCCAAAGCGAAAAAAGCTGAGGATGATGCAAAAAAAGCAAAAGAAAAATCTGAAACATTTAATGCTATTGCAGCTGAAACAGGCAAAACAGTAACAATGCCAAGTGGTAAAGTAAGAGATTATAGCTTATTTGAAGGTACGCCTGAAGGAATGAGTTTTTCAGTAAATTTTGAAAGAAGAAACTTGCCTTGGCCAGTGGGTACAGGAACAATTTGCGGAAGATTTGGGACCGACCATATTTCAAAAACAATGACAGTAGAAAGAGATGGTATTTTTATTTGTTGCCCTGTTGGTACTTCTGTAAAAGCTGTTGCCGATGGTGAAGTTACTTTTGTAATGAATTTAGATGAGTATAAAAGTGTAATGGTAAGGCACGGTAAATATGTTACTGTTTACAATAGGTTAACAGATGTTTCTGTTACTAAGGGACAAAAAGTAAATGCAGGAACATATCTTGGCAAAGCTGCAATGGGTGATGGGGGAGAAGGTGAGGTTGAATTTAGGGTAATGAATGGTAGCAATAAATTTGTAAACCCAGAAAGCTGGTTAAAAGCAAGATAATATAAGAGGGGCAGTTTCATTTGAAGCTGCCCCTCTTATGT
>JBMLRA010000133.1:0-1632 GCA_049241265.1 Chitinophagaceae bacterium | reverse complement strand
CATTTTATAAACCAATCAAGCTTGTTAAAGCTATTTTAACTTTTCATATTTTCATATTGTAAAGGCAAGCCAAAATCGTTGCTTCTACACAATGCGATTACATCTTGCAAATCATCAATTTTTTTAGCTGTTACACGAATAATATTATCCATAATGGCAGCCTGAACTTTGAGTCCACTATCCTTTATGGCTTTTACTATTTTTTTAGCATCTTCCTGCTTTAAACCATTTTTTACAGTTACTTCTTGTTTTACCACTTTACCACTAGGATAAGGCTCTTTGCTAAAGTCAAATGCATTGGCATCAATACCTTGCTTAATTCCACGACTTAAAATGACATCAGTTACTTGCTGAATTTTCATATCGCTTTCAGCTTCAACTTTAATAATGAAATTCTTTTTGTCTAATTCCATTTCAAAGTGAGAACCACGAAAATCGAAACGATTTTGAATCTCCTTTTTTACAACATTGATGGCATTGTCCAACGTTTGCAAATCTACTTTACTTGCTATGTCGAATGAAGGCATTTTTAATAATGTTTAATTGTTAATAATTAATGTTTAATGAAAGCAAAACTTAATAATCAGATCCTAAAACTATTTATTGACTTCTAATACCTAATACCCAATTCTTTTCAACCATTCAGCCTATCTACTATTGAAAGATTATGTTCTTTAGCAGTTTCTTTTGCAATTTCATAACCAGCATCAGCGTGTCTAATTACTCCCATTCCTGGGTCGTTTCTTAAAACCCTTGCAAGCCTTGCTGCTGCTGCATCTGTGCCATCTGCAACTATTACCATTCCACTATGAATGCTATAACCCATTCCTACACCACCACCATGATGCAAACTTACCCAACTTGCCCCACCTGCTGTATTCACTAAAGCATTTAAAATTGGCCAATCTGCCACAGCATCACTACCATCAAGCATAGCTTCAGTTTCTCTGTTTGGTGAAGCCACTGAACCTGTGTCTAAATGGTCACGACCAATAACAATGGGTGCTTTTACTTTTCCTGTTCTTACTAGTTCGTTAAATGCTTGCCCTGCTTTTTCTCTTTCTCCTTGCCCTAACCAACAAATACGAGCAGGCAACCCTTGAAAAGCAATTCTTTCTTTTGCCATTTTCATCCAACGCAGCATTCCTTTGTTTTCAGGAAACATATTCATTATTACTTCGTCAGTAACTGCAATATCTGCAGGGTCTCCACTTAATGCTGCCCAACGAAAAGGTCCCTTCCCTTCACAAAATAATGGACGTATGTATGCTGGTACAAAACCTGGAAAATCAAATGCATTCTTTAACCCGTGTTCTTGAGCTCTTGCACGTAGGTTATTGCCATAATCAAAAGTAATAGCACCACGTTTTTGCAATTCCAACATCAATTCAACGTGAAGTTTCATACTATCATAGCTTAAGGCAAGATATTGTTCTTTGTTTTCTGTTCTTAAAACATTGGCTTGCTCGTTGGTTAGTGTGTGTGGGATATATCCAATCAATGGATCGTGAGCAGATGTTTGATCTGTTAACACATCAACAGTAATATTTCTATCAATCAATCTTTGTAATAAAGCAATAGCATTGCATAAAACACCAATACTTTTTGCTTCTCCTTTTGCTTTTAGTTCTA
>JBMLRA010000132.1:0-1347 GCA_049241265.1 Chitinophagaceae bacterium | reverse complement strand
TTTTTTAGTTAACATTATTACTGATTATTCTACAATTAATTTTTTTGTAGATTTTCCATCATTTGTTATTACGCTTACTAAGTAAAATCCTTTACTTAAGCCTGCAATATTTACATTGTTATTGCCCATACTTAATGCTTGATTTTTAACAGCTTTGCCATATAAATCAGTTACAACAATACTTCCAGAGCCTGTTAATAATGATTGATAAATGTTTAACTGTGAACGTGTAGGGTTTGGATACATTGTAAAATCATTGCTTGTTGCTAATGATTCATCAGCAATTAATTGTCTTGATGCACAAGTAAAACCACTAGCACTTAAGGTTCTGCTATTAACACATCCATTTGTATTCGTATAAGTGTATTTAATAGTTCCTTGTCCTACTGCATTAATGGTTACAGCACCACCAACTGTAATGCTAGCTGATCCTGTAGCACTCCAAACTCCTGCAGGAATACTTGGTGTACCTACGACGTTAAATGTTTTACCTACGCAAAAACTACCTGTTGGTGCTCCATAGAAAGGCGATGTTGGTCCTGTTAATGTAGTTCCTGGTGCATAAGCAATTAATGGAACTGCAGGTAATGCATTTACTATAATTGTTTTACTTACAAACGCTGAGCAACCATCTGCATTTGTTGTTGTGTAATTAACAGTTGCAGAACCAGCACTTTTGCCTAATAAAACGCCTGTGCTTGGGTTTACTGTTGCTTGACTTGTTTGAGCACAACTCCACACACCATTAGGTGTGGTACTACTAAGTGTTATGCTTGAACCAGCACAAACACTATTAGCACCACTTATTGCATCAGGGGCAGTAGCTGGTGCTACTGTTACCAATACTGTTGATGATGAAACACAACCATTGCTAGATGCAATACTATAACTAATAGTGGCTGTGCCATTGCTATTGGCTGTAACAAATCCTTGGTAGTTTACACTTGCTACAGATGGATTGCTACTGCTCCAAGTTCCAAAAGGTGTGGTGTTACCATAACGAACAGTACCACCAATATTACAAAGGCTTGCTGTAGTTATAATAGCACCTGCTTGATTAGTAATTTGAGCAACTGATGGACTTTGTATAACAGTTAGTAAAATATTATTGCTATTGGCAGTAGCAGTTGTTTGACAAGTATTATTAGCAGTTAAAACACAACTAATAACATCACCATTACTTAAAGTGCCAGAAAGGAAGGTAATAGAAGAACCACTACCTACACTTATGCCATTGCGTTTCCAATCAAAATTAGGTGATGAGCCCCCATTAGTTGGCGTAGCTGTAAAACTAACATTGCTACCACTACACACTGTTGTACTAGCTGTAGTTATAGAAATTGATGG
>JBMLRA010000131.1:0-2342 GCA_049241265.1 Chitinophagaceae bacterium | reverse complement strand
TCATCATCCAACTTCACAGGGTATCGATAGCTTTCAGAAAATCCAGGATAAATGCCATCTAAGTAAATAGTTCCTTTAGCACTCTTCATCAAGGTTGTAAAGTCTTCCAGCGTTTTCACTTCCTGACCATTTACAGATGTCACAACAAACCCTTCTTGTATTCTAGAGTTTTTTAAAGCACCACCACTAATTTTTTTAATTACAACACCTCCGGCTATTTCATTTGCTTGAGCCACTTTTTTATCAACTGTTGCAAACTCAGCACCTAGCTTATCCATTGTAGAACTACCTTTTACAACAGAAGTGGTATTTAATTTATTTTTAAGGGTAACATTAGCTGTTGTTTCTTTACCATCACGACTATAAGTGATTGAAATTTTATCACCTGGTTTGTAGCGTGCAATTTGTTCTACCATTTCTGGTGCAGTTAATACAGCAGTACCATTTATTTTTTTTACAAAATCACCTTTTTTTATGCCTGCAGCTGCAGCAGCTCCACCTTCTAAAACATCTGTTACATAAACCCCTTCACCGTCTTTAATTCCCTCTTGCTTTTTTTGTTCTTCACTAATTGCATCTGAAGCATAGGTTAAGCCCAAATAAGCACGTTGAACTGTACCATATTTAATAATATCATTTACTACTTTTTTTGCAAGATTGATTGGTATTGCATAAGAATAACCAATATAACTTCCATTTTGAGATGCAATAGCTGAGTTAATACCAATGACCTCTCCATTTAAATTAATTAAAGCACCTCCACTATTGCCAGGGTTTACTGCAGCATCTGTTTGAATAAAAGATTCAACCGGATTTTTAGCTTCCGAATTATTATTTGGATTAATAATGCCAATATTTCTTGCTTTTGCACTTACAATACCTGCTGTTACAGTAACATCTAAGTTTAAAGGATAACCAATAGCCAAAACCCATTGGCCTAATTTAGCATCATCACTATTACCATAAATTAAATATGGCAAACCACTTGCTTCCACTTTAATTACTGCTAAATCAGTATTGGCATCTGTACCAATTACTGTTGCCTTATATGTCTTTTTGTTAGTTAGAGTAACTGTAATTTCGTCAGCACCTGAAACAACGTGATTGTTTGTAATAATATATCCATCATCACTTATTATCACACCACTTCCACTTGCTTTTTGTTCTGGAATGATAGACATTCTTGGACCATTAAAAAATTCCTCAAACATATCTCCACCAAACATATCACTAAACGGATTTCTTTGACGAGGTAGATTATTGGTTATTTGCTTAGCTTTTGTTTTTGTTTTAATGTGAACCACTGCTGGCGTTGCAGACGATGCTGCTGCCGTAAAATCCATTGAAATAGGAACATTAGATTTGCCAAAATAACCTGCGTAATTAGCTGGGATTTTTCCAACTTCTTGTGTACCTGTAAATCTGTTTTGCACCATTTTTCCAAAACCCCAAACACTTGCTACTGCTGTGGTTGCACTAATACCAACAATTGCTAAAATTTGCTTAAGTTTCATAATTCAAAATTTTTTTCTGTCATTCAAATATTATGCCTTTGAGCCTGCAAATAAATAAAAATGTAAATACGGCAGATAATGACTAATGATATTTAACAAAGTTTTACGAAAAATGTCGTAGAAAGATGATTCCCTTAATTTCACAACACATACTTTTTAGCAATAAGTTCAAACCTACTTGAATCACTACTTTCTAACCAAATCCCTTACTTTTGCAGCCCCAATAAAATAATGGGGATTTTTTATGAACAATTTTATTAAACAATTAAACGCAGATGCTCAGGAGAACACTGTTGCTAACGACAACGTTACAGCATCAGAACCTACTGCGACAACAAATGCACCTGAAGTGGTGGAAGCACCAGCAAAAAAAGCTTATGTAGAGCCAATTCAAACGCCACACGATGAATTCGATTGGAGCGTTGACAAACGTAATGTTAGCTCTTACAAAAACGAAGAAAAAGCTAAATACGATAAAGTGTATGAAGCAACTTTCGTTAACATCACTGATGGAGAAATTCTTAAAGGTGATATCGTTGGATTAACTAAAACCGATGCTGTTATCAATATTGGTTTTAAAAGCGATGGCTTAATTTCTTTAAATGAATTCAGAGACTTAACAAACGTTGCTATTGGTGATGTTGTTGAGGTTTTGGTTGTTGAGAAAGAAGATCGTCAAGGTAATTTGCACCTTAGCCGTCGTCAAGCTCGTTTACAACGTGCTTGGGAGCGTATTCTTGAAGTTAACAAAACTGGTGAAGTTGTTACAGGTTATGTTACTAGCAAAACTAAAGGTGGTCTTATCGTTGATGTATTTGGTATGGAAAC
>JBMLRA010000130.1:0-7529 GCA_049241265.1 Chitinophagaceae bacterium | reverse complement strand
GTGATATCAAACAAAACAAAAAAACATTCTTGTTCTTGCATACATTAGAAGTTGCTAGTGATAATCAAAAAAAGCAAATAGAAAGCCTGATTAAAAATAATCCAAGTGATAAAGTTGAGCAAATGCTGCAAATTTTTAAAGATTGTAATGTAGATGCTTGGGCAAATGAATTAAAAGAAAAGTATTATCAAACTGCATTAAAACATTTAGATGATATTGCTGTAACATCCACTCGTAAAAAGTCTTTAATGGAATTGGCCAATTTTTTAATTGAAAGGGAGAATTAAAGGATGATGAATATAGATAACTAAATAACTTGATATTCTTACTAATTTGTATCAAGTAAACAAAACTACTAATGAACAACTCAATTTTTCGCAAAAAAAACATAGATAAAATTGTTGCAGACGCAGCAAGTAATTCAGATGGTCATTCATCTGGGTTATCTCGTGTGCTTACTTTAAAAGATTTAACATTTTTTGGAATAGCTGCTATTATTGGTGCAGGCAGCTTTAGCAGTTTGGGTGGTGCAGTGTTTAATGGTGGTCCAGGGGTAATTATTTTGTTTATTATTTGTGGTGTGGCTTGTGCTTTTACTGCTTTTTGTTATAGTGAATTTGCTAGTAGAATTCCAGTTGCTGGTAGTGCTTATACTTATGCTTATGCCAGTTTTGGGGAACTATTTGCTTGGCTCATTGGTTGGGCTTTAGTAATGGAATATTCCATAGGAAATATTTATGTAGCATTTAGTTGGAGCGATTATTTTACGTCTCTACTTGAAAAAATGAGCATTCATATTCCCGATTATTTTGCTTGTAGTTATGCCGAAGCGAAAGGTGCTGTTGAAAAAATGGGAACACTGAATGCTTCTGAGAAAGCAACATTTCTATCAAGCTCTGCCAATGCAGAATTAATTAATGCTTGGAACAGTTCGGCTATCGTTGGTGGTATTAGATTGATTGCAGATTTACCAGCACTTATTATTAATTTTTTAATTACTTATTTGGTTTTTCGTGGTGTTAAAGAAAGTAGAAATTTTAGTAATGTAATGGTTATTCTAAAGTTGATCGTTGTTTTTTTAGTAATAGTTGTTGGTGGATATTTTATTTTTTCAAAAGGATTAAGTTTTAATTGGCACCCTATTGCTTCAAATGGTGAACATAGTTTTATGCCAAATGGATTTAAGGGAGTAATGGCTGCTGTAAGTGGTGTATTTTTTGCCTATATTGGATTTGATGCAGTGAGTGTGTTGGCTGAAGAAAGCAAAAATCCTCAAAGGGATTTGCCACGAGGAATGATTTTAAGTTTAGTAATTTGTACTATAGTTTATATTTTACTCACTCTAGTTTTAACTGGTGCAGTGGTATTTACTAAATTTGAAAATGTTGGCGATCCATTAGCTTTCATCTTTGAAAAACAAAATTTGAATGTAGGTTGGATGCAGTTTTCTGTAGCAATTTGTGCAGTAGTTGCAATGACAAGTGTTTTGCTTGTTTTTCAAATGGGACAACCAAGAATTTGGATGAGTATGAGCCGTGATGGTCTGCTACCAAAAGTTTTTCAAACGATACATCCCAAATATAAAACTCCATCTTTTGCAACAATATTAACTGGATTAGTAGTTGGCATTCCAATTTTATTTACCGATAAAACCTTTGTACTTGATTTCACTAGCATTGGAACTTTATTTGCTTTTGTACTTGTTTGTGGTGGTGTTTTGTTAATACCACGAAGAGCAAAAACAGAAGGAGGTGGTTTTCATTTGCCATACATTAACGGACAATTTATTTTCCCAATAATTATTGTTGGTGCATTAATTATTTTAGGATTTACTTCAAAAGACTACTTCACAAACCTTTTTAATTTCGACTTTTCAAAAAATGCAGATTATGCAGCAAAACGTATTTCATTTATGGATGCTGCAACACCAAATATTTCATTAATAGTTTTTTGGATTTCGTGTATAATTATTGCTGTTTTTACATTTATAAAAAAGTTCTCATTAATTCCGTTAATGGGCTTGTCAACTTGTATGTATTTACTTACTGGAATGACCAAAACCAACTGGGCTTGGTTTATAGCTTGGTTGGCAATAGGTTTAATCGTTTATTTCATCTATGGAAAAAACAATAGCAAATTGGCTAAAGAAAATCCTTAAACCTTACTTTTCGAAAGCATATTTTATCTAAAAAATATCACACCACTTTAATAGCATTTAACTTATGGATATCATTAATCAAGAACAAATCATCAATCAAACAAAAAAGTGGATTATTGATGTAGTTGTTGGTTGTAATTTTTGTCCATTTGCAGCAAAAGAAGTGAAGAAAAATAGCATCTATTATACTGTAGAAACTAGTAAAGACATTGCAGATGCTTTAACAAAATTGATGAGGGAGTTTAATAGATTGGATGAAGATGAAAACATAGAAACCAGCTTTGTTATTTTACCAAATGGATTTAATGATTTTAACGAATATCTACACTTAACAGACCTAGTTAATAAACTCATCAAAAAAGAAAAATATGAAGGTATTTATCAGGTGGCAAGCTTTCACCCAAATTACTGTTTTGCAGGTTCTAATGAATTAGATGCTGCTAATTACACTAATCGTTCTATTTATCCAATGCTACATATTTTAAGAGAAGAGAGCATTGAAAAAGCACTAGAAAAATATCCCGACCCAGATAATATTCCTACTAGAAATATTGATTTTGCACAAAACAAAGGATTGGCTTATATGAAAATGTTACGCGATGCTTGCTTGTAATCTAGCTTTGCAATAATCATTAAATTCAGTTTCTACTTGTTTTGAAACTTCATCATTCACCTCGCCTTGAATTATTTTGTTATTTTTTAAATCAATGGTTAGCATACCAAATTTTAATACCACATTTTGAATTTCATCCCAAGAGTAGTGCTTTTGTGGAAAAGAGTTGAACACAATGCCATCATCATCAAAAGCATATTCGGGCTGCACTTTAACAGGTTTTTCTAAAAAAGATGCAATTAAAAAAACAACAGCAATTAATATCGTTTGAGGATTCATAAACCAACCCCAAGCAGCAATCATTAGTGCAAATCTATAATAAGGAGTTATCCCTCTTTTTTGCTGATAACGACAAAAAAGTAGCCAACCTAAAATACCTGTAATCCATACAAGCAATATTCCATTAACTCTGTTAATACTGTTAGAAAAAGCTTTAAATTCTATAGAAAATTCAAATGAAAAAAAAGCTAGAGAAATACCCAACATTAACAAACTAATTAAGTCAATTACATTTCCTGACTTTTTTTTAAGCACAACGATGAATTCATAAGTTTTAACTGGTCTCATAAGACAAATGTAAAAGGTTTTGCCATTTCAATTTTATATTTCGAATATGGTAGAAATTCTTTGGTTTTACTAGTGTTAAAGACAAATGAAAGAAATCAGTTTGTGAGAATTGAAATCTCTAAACAATTGCTGCTACATTTGCACATTAATTTTTTTATATGAAAAAAACTGAAATCATCATACTTGTTTTTATTGCAGTGGCAATAGCTGTGTTAATAGGTTATATGGGAAATTTAACTACTTATGAAACAATTGCATCTGCAAAACAAAAAGACGGTAAGTCTGTGAAATTGGTTGTTAAACTGCAACCAAATTCAGTAGAATATGATGCTGCAAAAAATCCTAATTTTTTAAAGTTTACAGCAGTTGATACTTTAGGGAATACAGTTAAGGTTGTTTATCATGATGCAAAGCCAACTGATATGGAAAAAAGTGAACGAATTGTTTTAAATGGCAAAATGAAAGGCGACGAGTTTGATTGTAAAAGTATTTTATTAAAATGTCCATCTAAGTATAAAGATGATTTAGATGCTGCAAGTAAAAAAATGGAAGAGAAAAGTTAGTAGTTACATCGTGTTATATTTATTAGAAATTATTTTTAAGGTTTTACTTTTTACGTTATGATAGAATATATTGGTGAACATTTAGGATACGGAAAATTTGGACATTTTTTAACATTGTTAACATTGGTTGCATCTCTAGTTGCAACCATTTCTTTTTTTTATGCTAATAAGAAAACAGATTTAATTGAAAAACAAAGTTGGCTAAAGATTGCACGTTTTTCATTTTTAACACAAACAATATCATTATTTACAATTTTTGGCTTGTTATTATTTTTAATTTCAAACCATTATCACGAATATTTTTTTGCTTGGAATCACTCATCGCGTAGCCTTCAAATGCAATACTTACTAAGCTGTATTTGGGAAGATCAAAGTGGTAGTTTTTTACTTTGGGCTATATGGAACAGTGTAATTGGTTGGATTTTCATTTGGAAACAAAAGAAGCATGAAGCACCAGTTTTAACTGTCGTAAGTTTCGCTCAATTTTGTATTGCTACAATGATTATTGGGGTGTATTTATTTGGTCAAAAAATTGGCAATAATCCATTTGCATTGTTAAGAAATGAGTTAAATGCACCAGTACTTTTTCAAAATCCAGATTACTTAAATTTCCCCAAAATTTATGAAGGCAACGATTTAAATGTTTTGCTTCAAAACTATTGGATGGTCATTCATCCCCCTATCCTATTTTTAGGTTTTTCTTCTACCATTATACCATTTGGCTTTGCTTATGCAGGTTTAATAAATAAAACTGACGATTGGGTTAAACCATCTATTCCTTGGGCAAGTTTTAGTGCAGGCATTTTGGGTTTAGGAATTATGATGGGTGCTGCTTGGGCCTATGAAAGTCTATCTTTTGGGGGTTATTGGGCTTGGGATCCTGTTGAAAATGCTTCTCTTGTTCCTTGGATTACTTTAGTAGCTGGCTTA
The DNA here is from genome assembly GCA_049241265.1 of Chitinophagaceae bacterium. GTDB lineage: Bacteria > Bacteroidota > Bacteroidia > Chitinophagales > Chitinophagaceae > CAIVPM01. Next base: position 2,698 of record JBMLRA010000130.1, on the reverse strand, counting down.
CACACCAATATTATTTACAAAAGCAGTGGATACTCATTAAGAAGCACATATTTCTTCTATATTATATCCTTTACATTAGTTCTATACTCTACTTTTTTAACACGAAGTGGAATTTTGGGAGATACCTCTGTACATGCATTTACTGGTGCTGATATGACCTTACAATTGGCTTTATTTGTACTAGTTTTCTTTTTGCCACTTTTATATTTATACATTAAAAGATATAAATCAATTCCATCTTTAAAAACAGAGGAAGATACTTACAGTCGTGAGTTTTGGATGTTTGTAGGCAGCTTGGTATTATTTTTATCTGCTGCTGTAATTATTGCCAAAACATCTATACCTGTTTACAATAAAATATTAGGTACCAATATTGCTGCACCTGAAGAACCAGAATTTGCACACAATCAAATACAAATTTTTGTTGCCATTATTATTGGTATTCTAACAGCCATTACTCAATTTTTAAAATATAAAAAAACAGACAAGAAAAAGTATTTTAAGACTCTGTTAATGCCAAGTTTATTATCATTAGTTATAAGTTTATTGATAAGCAATTTTGGAAATATCCACTTCGATAAATTTGGTATTGGTTTTTTAATTGCTATTCACATTGCAATATTTTCTGCGGTTTATGCAGTTATTGCCAATTTTTCATATATATATATTGGTTTAAAAGGGAATATGAAATCAGCAGGTGCTTCTGTTGCACATATTGGTTTTGGATTAGTTTTATTAGGTATTTTAATTTCATCTTCAAAAAAAGCAATACTAAGTTGGAACACAACAGGTATAGCTGTTTTTAAGAAAAATAAACAAGAAGATCCTGCCGAAAATATTACCCTTTTTAAAGGGGTTAGAACCGATATGAATAGAAGTAATTACCATGTTACCTATATTGGCAATACTTACGATGAGAAAACAAGAAAAAAACATTTTGATATTAAATTTGAAGATAGAAACACCAAAGAAATCTTTCATTTACATCCAGATGCACTAAAGGCAAATAAAGGAATGGATGGTTTTAGTTTTAATCCTGATAAAAAACATTATTGGGATAAAGACATCTTCGTGTATATATCATCATTTATAGAAAATACCATTGAAGACACAGCTAAATTTCAAAACAGAGAAATAAAAATAGGCGATACAATTTTTTATAATAATGGTAGAATGGTTTTAAGAAATATTGATAAAAATATCAATGAAATTCATAAGAAAGAACCAAAAGCTGAAGCAGGATTAAGTTTATTGATTGATGTTATTAATAAAGAGGGTGTAAAAAAGGAAATAAATCCAATAGTAGCTTTAGTGGAAGGGAACCCTAAAATGTTAGCTGATACATTGTTGTCAGAATCTTTAGTTGTAAAATTCAATAAACTAATAGACCCTGATAAAAATATTTTTGAAATTGGTGTTAAAGAAAGTAAACAACAAAGCGAATTAATTACTTTAAAAGTTTACGAGTTTCCAATGATTAATGTTCTTTGGATAGGCGTAATAATTATGTTTATTGGGTTTTTAATGAGCGTAAAACAAAGACTTAAAAAAGTTTTTGATTAGATGAAAAAATGTACTTCACTGGAGATTATTATTAAAAAAAATAATCGGTTTATAGAAGTTTTCTGATTTGACCGTTGAATTAAGTTAATATTTTTATGTCCTATTGAATCGCTTATTTAAAAGAGACTTGCTGGAATTAAACTTGTATATCAGCAATAGATTTATGCTACTCGCAAAAAACACTCCTAGGTTCTGTTTAATTATTTAAAATAATTAAGTACTTTATACTTTAATTTAATATTTGTAGCTGAAATTATTTCAATTCTAAGTCCTTTGAAACCAATAATGTTACCCTCGTTTAAATCATATTGTAAATCTTGTGTAAATGCAGGTCTAGCATTATCGTTTAAATATTCTCTATATGTAAATTTTAGAGAATTATTTAACTTGCCATTATAAATAAATTCTAGCATTAATCTCTCCCTTCTGGGAATTGTTATTAATGTATCCAAATATTTTATTGAGAGGTCATCATAATAGAAAACTATTGATTTGTCGTGTCTTATAAATGTTATCGAGGTACCACCATTTTTGGGTATCGCAATTCCATAGGTCTGGTCGTCTATATTACTATATAATTTATAATCTTTAGTATAACTATCATTAATAAAAATGTCACCTTCTTTAATTTCTTTGAATATGTAGTCAAATTTGATATTAACATTATTTGATAGCATTATTGCTTTGTACTCAGATTATGATTGTTTAGAAACAATTGATGTTCCAATTTCTACTTCAATTAAAGTATCGATACGCGGAGTTATTGTAAATAAATCATTAGCTTCTATTATTTTAATTTGAGTCGCACAACCAACAATGAGCATAAAAGAAAGTAAAACAACTAAGTATTTCATTTTATTATAGTAATTAGGTTATTGTAACTGATGTAGCACTAGGATATTTCCCAAAGCTGTTTTAAAAAAGTCACACTCGAATCATTACTCATTTTTATAATTATTTAAGCAACCGTTTGTTATTATAGGTCCTACAAACACCCTAAAATATTTAAGATATTTAGGATTTAAGACATTTTCTGATTATTGGGACGAAAGTTATGACACAGATAATGATTATATATCGAGAATGACAAAAATTACTAAGCTGTGCAAAAAACTTTCAAAATGGTCGCACACTG
>JBMLRA010000129.1:0-3321 GCA_049241265.1 Chitinophagaceae bacterium | reverse complement strand
AATAATTTGCTAATGCTGCCACCAATTCAACATACTATTTTATTCAACAATAATGAAACACCATTAGCCTTAGATACTGTAAAAAACAAAAAAGCATTGCATATTCTTAGGGCTATTAACCACCCATTAAGATTGAGTATTTTGCAGTTGATAGATGTTAACAAGAGAATGACTGTAACTGAGATTCATACACATTTTAAGATTGAGCAAGCCATTGCATCGCAACATTTAGCCATACTACGCAGGGCGGGATTTGTAAGCACAAAAAAAGAGAGCAAGTTTGTTTACTATACTCTCTCTTATCATTTTATTCAACATTTTTCAAAAACTATTGAGGTAATGGTTAATAGTTAATAATAAATGGCTAGTATAAATTAAACATCAGATTCAATCCTAATTGCCACTAACCACTTGCCATTTACCAATCCTACATCTTCTTAGCATCTTCAATAAACTTAGCTAATCCAATGTCTGTTAAAGGATGTTTTAATAATCCTAAAATAGAGTCTAATGGACAAGTGCAAACATCTGCACCAGCAGCAGCACAAGCAATTATATGGTTAGCATTGCGAATTGATGCAGCCAATATTTCGCTTTTAAAGCCTTGTACAACATAAATTTGAGCAATTTGCTCAATTAATTGAACACCATCCCAACCGCTATCATCAATTCTGCCAATAAATGGAGAAATATAAGTAGCACCAGCTTTTGCTGCAAGTATTGCCTGGCCAGCACTAAAAATTAGAGTACAATTGGTTTTGATGCCATTATCACTAAACCATTTAATGGCTTTAATGCCATCTTTTATCATTGGTATTTTTACTACAATATTTGGATGTATTGCAGCTAGTTTTTTTCCTTCTTCTACCATTTCTTCAAATGTGGTAGAAAGCACTTCAGCACTAATATCACCATCAACTATTTCGCAAATCGTTTTGTAATGATTCATTATTGCCTCTTCCCCTTTAATGCCTTCTTTAGCCATTAAAGATGGGTTTGTAGTAACACCATCTAAAATTCCCAATTCGTTTGCTTCTTTAATTTGGGCAAGGTTTGCTGTATCGATAAAAAATTTCATAACAATTGTCTATTTAATATTTAATAATTAAGAATTAATATTTGTTTTAAGTTTTAGTTGCATTGTTTTTCTAGCAGCAGCTAGTATAGAAGCCAATTCTGCAGTCTCTTTTATAATAGATGATAATTTTTTTTCTGTAATTATATTTAAATCTTTTATTGATTCTAACCAAAATAATGACTCATCTATTTCTTCAAAAGCAATGCTCAATTTTGCAACAAAAGATTTTTGACTTTGGGCTTTAGTTGCTGCTCTGTAGTTGGCTGCGGCAGAGAATGAGGAACGCAATATTTGGTGTTCAATTACTATTGCTATTTTTTTCTTTGGTAATGCTTCACAAACTGTTACAACCCTATAAGCAAAATTCCTAAGTCTAGTTTGTAATTCTAAAGAATTCATAAGTCATTTAATAAGTAATACTAAAATTCAGTGATTTAGTTGTTTGAAAACAATTTCGTGATTTCAAATATTAAATATTAAATAAAAGATATTAAATAAAAAATGGCAGGCTACTCACATCGCACCGCTCAACCACCTGTCCTTGCTGCATTCCTACCCTGGGGAGTTTCAGCAGGAGCTGGTCGTGTAAGACCTGCCGCTGCAAATGTAGGGGAATGAGATTATTGATGAAATGAATTTATTAAAAAAAGAAAAACTTATTTTCATTGAGAGTATTTTTTGGATAATAATTTGCGTTTAGATACACTTAACATTAAAACTAGCCGTTAATAAAAATCACTTAAAAGTATTATTGAAAATTTGAGTAGCACTATTATTTTTGTTACTCAATTATTAAAAATGAAAAAACAAATTATTCTTTCAGTGTTTACTTTAGTAGGTTTTGCATCTGCAAAAGCACAAGCCATTAATCCTGCCAATAGAATTAAAACTGCTGTAACATTAACAAAGCAAGTAAAACAAAATGTGAGCTCTAAAACAGAAATGCAAGGGCAAGATATGACGCAAAGAGTTGATAATACCACTTCATTTACCTACAATATTTCAGCAACAAACGAACAAGGAGCAACTGCTGAAATTAAAATTACAGCAATGAAAATGGATATGGAAATGATGGGGCGAGAAATGAGCTACGACTCTCAAAATCCTGAGGATGGTAGCCCAGAAATGGGTGAGCAAGCAAAGAGTTTGATGAAAGAAGCAATTAAATTGACACTTGACGCCAATGGATTGATTACAGCTTTAAAAGGCAACGAGAAGTATTTAGTAGCTATGAGCCAAAGTGGTGCTAGTGGATTAGCAAAAGGAGAAATGCTTGATGTATTTTTCAAAGTTTCAAAAACAGTTAATCCTGGGGATACTTGGGAAGATAATGTTGATACGAAAGAATCTAAAATAGCTAGCAAATACACTTACAAAAATTTTGAAAATGGATTGGCAACTATTGAACAAATTAGCACATTAAAATTAGATCAAAGAATTGAGCAAATGGGAATGACAATGTACACAAAGCAAGAAGGTACATTGGTAATAACCTATACAGTTGACCCAACAACATTGATTATAAAAAGTAAGTCATCAACAACTGTAACTAAAGGAACTATTGATGCAGCTGGACAAACAATGCCAATGTCTACTTTTGTACAATCAACAGAAACTATTCAGTAAACTTTTTTGTGATATATATTTTTATGAAAGCCTAGTGAATAAATCGCTAGGCTTATTTTTTGCACAATTCTATAGCTTCTGTAATTGCATTTTTAATTTCAGTAATAGGTAAATCATTATTGGTATCAAACAACATTATTTTAATTTGAGTTCTTTTTTCAGATAATAGATTGGGGTTTGTCATAGCATAACCTTTCATAAATCCAATATATGGTTGTTGAAGTTTTTTATGTACCCATAAATAGCAAAATGCTTTTCCATTTAATGCAAAAAAAGAACCTCCATATTTCCAAACATTTGTAATGTCATTATGCTGCATTAAGATAATTTGCTTTAATGCAAGAAAGCAACTTTTAATGGGCTCTTCTTGTTTCATATAAAAATTATCTAATGGGGTCATCACATTACTTGTTGTTGAAATAGCTTAGTTCATTACTAAAGTCTAAATGCACATTATTTGTTTGAATAAGTTTTACTCTCTCGTAATAGGTTTCTAAGAAATTTTTATGCTGATTACTTGTAGCATTAAAAGGCTTATGATTATATGCAGTGTTAATTTCAGCAATCTCTTGCATTAGCTTTTTTGATTCATCAGCTATGCAACTATCAACAAATTT
>JBMLRA010000128.1:0-17557 GCA_049241265.1 Chitinophagaceae bacterium | reverse complement strand
TTTTTTATTAAACTAAATTAACCACTATCTTAAAATAGTAATTGTGCCACTTCTAGCCTGCAAGCCACTTCCTGGTTTTATAACATAATAATATACACCTACAGGCAAAGGATTACCTCCTAAATCTGTTCCCTTCCAAGCTTTAGAATAGCCCAAACTGTTAAATACTAATTGTCCGTATCGTGTATACACTTCTACTGTTGCACCAGTAAAATATTGTAACGATGTGATATCCCAAGTATCATTAACACCATCACCATTAGGGCTGAATACATTAGGAATATTAGGTTCGTTAAATATTTTAACAGTAAAGTAAACTGACGGTGCAGCACAATCTCCATCACCTTTAGCATCAATTCTATAAACAACACTATCTAGTGGTGTACAAATAGGGTTTTCAACATCATTGTAATCTAAATAGTCGTCTAATAATCCAGCAGGAACGATTGGCGTCCATTGAATACTAGTTGCACCAGATATGTATGGTGTAAGCATTGCAGACGAACCTTTTAGTATATATTTTTCGCCACCAATAGTAACTGGGAATGAATCAATAACTGTTAAGAAATCGGCAGTATCACTTCTACAACCATGAATATCATCTATAAAATGTACACCATAATAAGTACCAGCAGGGCTAAATAAATGTGGTGGTGGTGTGCTACCAAGGTAAGTAGTTAACCCTTCATCGCCCCAAATCCAATAACTTTTTACAGTACCGATACTGGCATCTTTAAACGTAATTGGTGTACCTAAACAAACTCTTGGTGTATCTTTATTAATAGTATTTACAGTATAGTTTGCAGTTGGTTGGTTATGTATAGCATTTGCTAATAATGTTTGAGATGAAGAATCGATACAACCATCTTTACTTGTAATTACTAGTAACACCTTATAGTTTGCTGAAGTGCTGTAAGTGTGAGATACTGTTGTTAACGGATTACCATTTGCAAAGTTGTTAATTCCACTTGCAGCATCACCAAAAGTCCATGAATGTGTAAATTGACTTTCTGTTCCATCTGCAATTTTAGATGTATCAACAAACTGTGCAGCTAAAGGTAAACAAACTGAACTTGGAAGCACAAATTTTACAACTGGCTTAGGATGCACATTTACAATGGTTGGTATAGTAGTTGTTGCTTTACAACCACTATCGCTAGTAACAGTTAACGATACATTGTAATTGCCATAACTATTGTAAGTATGAACAGGGTTTTGTAGTTTAGACGAATCTAAGAATCCGCTGCTTGGCTCACCAAATTTCCATAACCAAGAACTAACATTACCATTGCCTGTGCTTGGTACTGATTTATCTGTAAATGTAATTAATTGTTTTTCGCAAGTTGGGTTATTCACTTGTATTACTGCCGTTGGTAACGACCAAATTTCTACTTTCATAGATACGGTATCTGTTCTACAACCATTAATATCATCTGCATAAAATTGTCCTGTAAATAAACCAGATGTTGGATAAGTATGAACAGGTGTTTTGCTAGTGTTAATTAACATACCACTATCTCCAAAAATCCAAAAAGTGTTATTAGCAGGTAATCCACTTGCAAAATTGATGCTGTTACCCAAGCAAACCCTTGTAATATCAGCATTATCTTTTAGTTTACCATTAGCAATATACGTAGCGTGTTGTTTAGGAAATATTGTGCTACTTAAAGTTACAGATGCTGAATCTATACAGCCATTATTACTTGTAACAATTAACTTAACAGGATTAGGTGGAGTGGTTGCATACAAATGGCTTGGTGTTGGCAATGGTGTACCAGTTGCAGTATTTAATGCACCACTTGCAGGGTCTCCAAAATTCCAACTATGTGTAAATAAACTTTGTGTTCCATCTGCAATTTTAGATGTATCAGTAAAACCAACTGGTGTACCTGCACAAGTACCTGCTGGCGATATAAATCCTACTTTAGGTTTAGGGTTTATGGTTATTGTTTTAGGTGTAGATGTATTGCTACAACCACTATCACTAGTAACTTTTAGTGTTACATTGTAAGTTCCATAACTTGTGTACAAGTGTGAAGTTGGGTTAATTTTTGATGAATCATTAGCACCACTTGCTGGATTGCCAAAATTCCATAACCAAGATTTAATATTGCCTGTTCCCGTACCCGCAGTTGATTGATCGGTAAATGCAATACTATTACCCTCGCATTTAATTAAAGCAGTATCAAACTTAACAGTTGGTAATGCCCAAACTGTTATTGGTGCATAGGCCGAATCTTTGCAATGATTAGAAGGAGCAGAAGTAAGTTCATAAAGAACTTTTATCAAGTGTGTTCCCACGCCTACCAATGCAGGATTAAACATTGAATCATTGATAACACCAGCACCAGTATAAACAGGTTTGTATGCTAATAATGGATTATTATCATACCTACGCGAACTATCATAAGCCAAATTAATTTTTTTGGGTGTACTGTTCAAGCAAATAGCTTTTATAGTATCAAACACAATTTTAGGACCACCAAAAATTCTCACATCTTTAATCACTTCACTATAACAACTATCACTATTATAAGTCAAAATACGAATAACAGGCGTTCGTGATAGTGGGTTATATGGATACTTGAATGAATATACTTTTGGTGTAATAACTCCCACCCCATTTTGTGGATTATTATCAATTGTAGGATTGGATGCAAGGAAATAACCAGGATATCTTGCATTGGTTGTATCCCAATATATAACAACTTTTTTGATAGTTCCAATGGCAATAGTTGATGAATCTGTTATATAAACACTATCATTACTACAAACTTGAACATTAGGTAATGGAACAAGGCTTTTAAAACTATAGTTCGGCACTGGCTTACTACCACTTATTACAAACGTATCAATTTTAGTATCTGTACAACCATTTAATGTAGTAATACTATGGTTAATGTAGTAAGTTCCAATACCTGCATACGTATGTGTAGAGTCTTTGGTTGTATATGTTGGTGAACCATCGCCAAAATTCCAAGTATATGTGTATGGCGTTTGAATACTATCATCTACAGGCACAGTACTATTATCTTGGAAAAATAAAGAGCCACTTGTTATACAACTGCTTGGCAAAATTGTTGCAGCAGTTGGCAAAGGATTTACTTTTATTGTCCATCTAGCAGTATCGCTAACACAACCTTTATCTGTAACCACAACGTGCTTAACAGTGTATGTTTGGCTATTAACATAAAAATTAGAAGCACTTAAAACTGGAAAGTTTGATGTAAGTAATGTCCCATCACCAAAATCCCAGTAAGATGTTGCAATAGATTGTCCAGTACCTGCATTACTGCTATCATCAAACTGAGCAAAAGCATAAAGGCATACTTTTTTATCTGTAGTAGATGCAAATATTGCTGTTGGTTTTTGATAAACATTAACCACAGGTTTTTGGTTTATAGCACTTACGCATCCAAACCTATTGGTAACAGTTAAACTAACTATATAGCCCCCTGCTGGTGGTGCAACATTAGGATAAGCATAAGAAGCATTTTTAATATTTGAAGTATCGTCTGTAGCACTTGTAACACCAAAATCCCAGCGATAAGTATATGGCATACCTGATGGTAAATACGCAGTATCACTTGTATTAGTAAATAGTGTACTACCTGGCAAGCAAACACCTGCAGGCAACACAAAATCTGCAATTGGTTTATGTGCTACAACTACTGTGTCTTTAACGATAGCACTAGGGCAACCTAAGCTATTAGTAACCCAATGACTTACTGTGTAGCTACCTTCTGTTGTGTATTGATGCGAAACAGGATTGCTATTAACAGTTGAATCTAACGCACTTCCATCACCATAATTCCAAAACCATTTAGTAGCATTGGCAGATGATGTTGGAGTAAAGACAACAGAGGCATTAGGGCAAATTGTATCTTGAGATTGAGTAAAACTGCTTGTAAGTGTAAAACTTAAGTCAACAGCAAAACTGTCTAAAGAAAATGCACCCACGCTATTAATGGTAGTTAATTTTATGTAATATAGTTGATTGGCTGGGTAGGTATGTGGATTAACTTTAGGATTAGGTGCTGTGGCATCTCCTGCATTAACAGTATCTTTTGGCGAACCATCACCAAAATCCCAAATCCATTTTAAAATACTTGTTCCATAAAAACCAGATGAGTTATCAGTTATCAATACACTTTTCGATGTACAATCTCCAGCTGGTGTTCTTGATGGAATAAACGAAATATCATCGTGACCAACTAATACATTAATATATTGAACATCTGTACCACCACAATCACTAATAAAAGTACCATTAATAGTTACTTTTACCTTGTAAGCTCCATCTTCAAAAAAAGTATATTGAACAGGAGATTCATAAATATTAAACGTTCTGCCATCTTTTACAATTGTTCCAATGCAAAGAGGTTTAGATGTATTAGGATTAATAGCACCTGCTTGTGGCCCAGTTGGGGAATAAAGTGTAGCGTCTGCACCTGGATCCCAAATAATACTGTTGATGGTGGTAGTATCATAAGGCAAGGCTATTCGTAGTTTTACCAAATTACCTTTTGCTGTTTTTACAGAACCACTAGCTGTATCTGCTCCATAAGGATTTAGTGAAACTTTAATGGCTGAAAGGTTATTAATTGTTGTTCCAGCATTGTAGCCATAGCTTTCACCATCTGAAACTCCATAAGCTATTGCGTTAAAGCCTTGTGTTGAGAATAAAGTATGTTTTGTTTTAGATGCTACTCTAAAAGTTGCATAATAATAGCTAGTATCAAATGGATGTTTCCTAAAAGCATTTACATTAGTAAGATTAGCTGGAACAGATGGAGCGTATATAGCACCAGTAAAGGTGTTACCACCTGTATCGATACCTGAAGTTAATCCATCAAGTTTAAAACTACTAACACCATCAAACCCTTTCACCACAACGTTAATATAACTACATCCGTTAGAAGGAACAGCGTTGCCATTCTTAAAAATAGATGAATACACTGTAGTACTCTTTATACTTTGCTGAACTGGACTTAGCGTTATCATCTCTGGATCACCTTTACCAATATTGCCAGAATTAGGGTGTTGGCAGGCTCCTGAAACAATAAACTGAGTAACACTAATAGGAATATTACTCTCAATTTTCGATGGTCTGTTTACATCGAATTGATAGTAAAGTCCTTTTATTAAGTTCGCTTTTGGAAGCAATACATTATTTAATTTCACATCTGTATTTACATCTTGCACATAAACCCTAAACAAGTTATTAGCCATATTTTTAGTTGGTACAGTTAAATAAGTAGTACCCCAGGCTACCTTTGGAAACATTTGTTGAATTAAATTATCTGAACCTGAACTTGGATTATTACAATTTGCATTACCTACTGTAGGATTACTGCCAGCTGTACCAATCACACATCTTCCATTACCACCAAAAACTGCAATTCTTTTATCACAAGTAGTACTAACTATTGTTCCACTCAAATCCAAAGCTCCTGGGTCAGCAGAACCTGGTGCTGGATCCCCTACATAACCCATTGCATTAAATACGTCACCTTTATTAAGTAATACGGTATAAGTTGAATCTTTTTTGTACTTTATTATATTCGATGTTGGGCCATTGTTGAAAATCGTATTGGTATTTGAGTCTAAAATATTGTTGGTCGGTTTGAATGTAATAACTGTATTATCATCTTTGGCAATAACATAAAAGAAGGAATTGTTATTGTAACCACTGTTATTTGCCTTACCACCTACTGATTGAACCACATAAGAAGAATTCCAAGTATTAGTTGGAAAAAGCATAGCACCAGCAGCAGCATCCCCTGTGGTCCAAACATATATCCAAGCAGATACGGGAACACCATTTTTAGTGTATATATGAATGCCTCTTTTAGAAACTCCAGTATAATACAATCTTGAATCAGGTCCATTTGTTGGATTATCTGCCGTACCATCACCAACAGGGAAACCCCCAATTTCAACAAATCCACTTGCCGGCACAAAAACTTTTCTCGGGAATGTTGGTGCATTTGGAATACCTGGTAATTCTACAATTACACTATCGCCTTGGTTTCCTGCAGCAATAAATAATGATAGATGTGCTCCTTTAGCGGATAAGGTTGTATCAAATTGAGTAGTATTATCTTTCATTTTTTCTTGATACCCAAATCCACACCAAAAATCACTTCCAGCATTACTCAAAGTATCAGGATTTTGAATTATATTGGTTGCTAAAAATGTTGTATCAGCATTGGGTGTAACAGTTCCTCCACCAGTATGTAATATTCTACCACTAAACTTACCATAAGGTGTGTTTTGAGATTTCACATAAATAACTTTGTTGGTAATAGTGCTGCTAGTATAACTTAAAGGCAACGTATCATTATAAACACCATTTATGCTAGTTGCCATAGTGTAACCACTATTTGAATACAAAACAATGTTGCCAGCAGCAGGTGTTAAATATGTTGCGTTTACCTTGTAGCTTAAAATGGGAGCTGCCCCATTAAATGTTACATCTCCAAAATCTAAATTGCTTGGTGTTACAGTAATTGAGGGTACTGGTGCTGTTGTTGTAAATGAATCTAAATTACCATATCCTGCCCCTAATTGATTTCTAGCAAAAGCTTTAATGTAATATTTTGTGTTTGGTAAAAGGTTTTTAATGGTAGTTGCATAATTAGCATTTCCAATTCCATCAGAAGTTGCTTTAGTTTGCCCTGTTGCAGGATAAACTAAATTGCTGTTTAAGGTAGAATATAAAACTCCTTTTTCTAAAACTCCATATCCCCCACTATCAATAGTATTACCACCAGTGTTTACTTTGTTAGATAAAACATTTGTTGGTGAGTTTGTATTAAGTGTAGGCACTGTTTGTGGTAATGTTGTAAAGTTTACTATTGAGCCATAAACAGTATCAGCTTGGGTAATAGCATAAGCACATAGATAGTACGTTGTATTAGGAGTTAAACTATTTAAAGTAGTATTAAATGTAGCTGTACCCACTCCGTTCGTTGCTGCATCATTAGTTACTGTACCATTTGTAAAACTTGGAATGGCATTTATACCAAAAAGTAATCCATTTTTAATAACTGGTCTTACGTTAGTACCTCCATTAGTAATAGTATAACTACTAGCTGTTACAGTGTTTGCATATTTTGTTGCTGTGCCAACAGTACCTGTAACCACCACAGGTTTAATGCTTGGTGGCGAAACAGCATTGCCACTAAAAACAACACTACGAATAGCTAAAATCCTATTATCCCTTGTTGTTAATGCAGTGGCTGCTGCTAAATGAAGTTTAATTTTATAAGTAGCACCATTAAAAAATAGAGGGTTCAAGCCTGTAAAAGTGATGGTGCTGGTAGAACCTGTGCTTGTTTGTGGTGTTCCAAAACTTGTCCAAACGCCAGAATTATTTGCTTCGTAAGATAAGGAATAAGTATGTTCTCCACTAGAGCTGTTTCTTCTTGCTATAAATGACAAACTACTAATTTGTATATCAACCCCACCCGCAGGTGATAAAGGAAATATCAAGGCATTAGAATCGTTTGCAGTAGTAGGCCAATATAAATTACCTCCACTTGGAATGTAACCAATAAGCGTAGATTCGAAACCATTGGTAGCATTATGATTACCAGGATTATTAACATTTTTTCCAGGAATCATATTGGCAACTGTGGCGTTAGCAGCATGCACGCCAGCAACAACAGCAGTTTTATTAACCCGCAAATCCCAAGTTGCAGTAAATTGTGCATTGGCAATTGATGCAAAAAACACCAAGCTAACAAAAGCAAAAAATCGATTTAAATACAATGATTTTAAAATATACATAGCAATCTTTTTTGTGGTATTTATGGCTGAAACAAATTTATTCCAATCTGTAAAATTAAATTCAACACAGTGAAATTTTGAACTAAATTAGATTAAAATAGCAATAAAATATGCAATCGATACCAAGTTAGTGCATTTTAGAGTTGTGGTAAAATAAGATTAACTTTTAATGACGCTACTAGCATTTAAAACGCTGCTTTGGCTAGACTATAAACTAAAAAAAAGGGTGCAACTTATTTAGTTGCACCCTTTTTACTATCAAAATCTTTAAATTATTGAACCATAATTTTTTTGGTTGTTGAGGCTGCATTATTAGCATCAACCTTAATTGAATAAACCCCTTTAGCTAGGTTATATAAAGGCACAGAAACTACTTCGCCTTTAATAACTTTACCATTTACTTGTGTAAACACCAATTTACCTATTGCATCATAAATACTAATTTGCATATTATTGTAATTGGCATTGCTAAACAAATTCACTTTGTCTGTTGTTGGGTTTGGATAAACAACCCAACTTCCTAAAGACTCATCCATAGTAACTGTAACTATTTTTGAGTAAGAATAACCACCGTTTTTATCAAACTGTTTAATTCTGTAATAATTTTTTGAAGCAAAAGGATTAATGTCTAAAAATGAGTAGCTATGCTCATTACCAGCTTCTTTTGAAGCTTCAACCTCGCCTATTGCAGAAAACTTATCTCCGTCTAAACTTCTTTCAATAACGTAATGATGATTATCAATTTCATTAACCAACCAATTTAATTTTACAGCAGTATTTCTTTGTTTTTGTGCTGTAAAATCAATCCATTTTACAGGTACAGGATTAGTCACAATAGCAAAATCATTTTGAGAAATATTAAAGAAAATATTACCTAAAGCCCTTACTCTAATTCTAGCAGCGAAAGTGAAGTCGTTGGTTACAACAATATCTTCAGAACCATCGTTTGGTGTACTTGCTTTTAATGTAATTGGGAAAGTGTACCCACCATCTGTAGATAATTCAATGGCAACATCTGTAACATTAAATGGAGCTAGATTAGTGTTGCCTTTAGCCCAAGTTACAGTTTTTGTTTGACCCTCGTACCATAATTCTCCACCAGGTGAAGGATATGTTACGGAAAATGCACCACCAGAATTATTAACTTTCACTAAAGCATCTGCAAAACAAGTTCCACCATTACCCGCATTATTATCTCTTACTGTAAGCCTAAAATTCATATTTCTGTTAACTGTTGGTAATCTTTCACCTGGAGTTGTAGATAAGGTTACTAAATCATCAATTTGTGGGAAATATCTAAAATTTTCATCCTTAGGTGGAAAAGAACGAAACAATGGAACTTTTGAATTAGTTGATTGTGTAGCATCCCAATTGCCAAATGTGCCTCCTACATCGTTTTGTTCCCAACTGTAGGTAATTCCAGAATTGTTACCATCACTACCTGAACCTTTTAACATAAATGGTGTAGAAATAGGAATTGTATATCCAGAACCATCAACATTTGCCACAGGAACGATATTGCTTGTATTGGTAATAACAGCACAAGCATTACCTGTACCGCCTATTGAAAATGCATAAACCTCTGCTAAACTACCTGCATGAAATTGAGGGTCACTCCAACCTTGGTTACCAACAGCACCAGGGTTTTGGTGCAAACCACCTATATTATTAGTTGTGCAAATACCAGAATAGGCCATTATAGTAGTTCCACTTCCAGGCTCTGCATTAGCTGTATTTGTACCATTACCACTACAGCTTCCTGTGGTTGCATTAAATGTGTGGTTACCACTAAATTGATGTCCAATTTCATGAGCCACATAGTCAATATCATAAGCATCACCTGTTGGTTGTGGGCTTCCTGTAATGCCTCTAGCTTTGTTTGCATCGTTACAAACAACTCCAAGACCTGCTAATCCACCACCACCTGTGCTAAAAGTGTGGCCAATATCGAAATTGGCTGAGCCAATAAGATTAGTAATTTGTGTTTGACTTGCAGTAATCAAATTACCAGCATTACTATTTGATGAATTAAATGGGTCAGTATTGCTATTGACAAAAACAATTAAATTATTATTAGCAACCAAATTAAAGTGAATGCTTGCTTCTAATTCATAAACTGCCGTAACACGATTAATAGTTGTTACAATTTTGGCTAATGCTTGTGCTTTTGTTGGGCTAGCTAAACCAGTTGCAGCTTTTGCATACTGATTAGAACAACCAACTGCTAGTCTGTAAGTTCTTATTTGAGTGCCCATACATCTTCCAGTTGGAAACTTTCCAGCAGTCTCATCTGTTGAAGTTGGTGGGGTATTAAAATTAATAATTTGTCCTTCTTCAACTAATGGATATCTAGGTTGCAAATCTTTTCTAAAGTAAGAGATATAATTGGTTACAGTAGAAAGATCATAAGGATCGATGTAATAGTTTCCTGTGATGCTAGAAATAACCATTGCATGAAAACCCATTTCAGTCATATCTATAGTAATAACTGCTGTTTTGTCTGTAATACCTTGTCCAAGATAAGTTTTAATTGTTGGAAACTTGGCTTCTAAACCAGCTTCCATTATTGACCTTTCCCAAATATGAAACTTGGCAACCGACCCATTTGGCATTGGAATATCAATAATTGGCGTTTCACTCAAATTAACATTGTAGCTTAATTTGGGAGCAGTTGACAAAAAATTTTGCATAGCATTCAAATTCAACTGAACAGCTCTGAATTTATTTGGAACAATAACCCTTTTTTGATCTGTGGTTGCGAAAGCAGTTTCAGACTTGTCGGCAAAAAAATTGTTCTGAGCATTAAGTTTTACATTAAAACTAACTAACACTAGAAATATGATGCCATTGATGTAGTTTCTTTTCATACAGTGTGTATTACATTTATAATTTGGTTGCAAGATAAAAAAAAATATTAACAAAATAATAATTCAAAGAAATCGTGTTGAGGTTTAACGCTTTTTTAGAAAAACTAAACCTATTTGCCAATAAACTATCTTTTGTTATTGTACACTACGCAAACAGTTTTAAAAAGGTTGGGATTAATAATTTTTTTTTATAAAAATAAAAAAAGCCGCTTCAGTTAAACTGAAACGGCTTTGCTTAAGGAGGCTTTTATATTATTAAAGTACCATTTGGTTTTCTTCCATCATTTTTCTAAGATTAATTAGCCCATATCTCATTCTTCCAAGAGCTGTATTAATGCTTGTATTAGTAATTTCTGCAATTTCTTTAAAACTTAAATCTGCAAAGTGTCTTAAAATAATAACCTCACGTTGTTCATCAGGCAAATTATCTAGCATTACTCTAATTTTTTCATGAATTTGCCCTGTTACTATTTTAGTATCAGCTGCATCACTATTCAATTCCAATAAATCAAATAAGTTATTTTGATCTCCACTAGTTACTTGATTTCTTTTTTCTTTTCTAAAATAATCAACACATAAATTATGAGAAATCCTTAAAGCCCAATGTAAGAATTTGCCCTCTTCATTGTAATTCTTACTCCTTAACTTGTCAATGATTTTAATAAAAACATCTTGAAACAAATCCTCAGCTAGTTGCTTATCCTTTACCAAATAAAAGATTGTAGAAAATATTTTTTCTTTATAACGGCAAATAAGTGATTCCAAGGCAGACTCTTCGCCATCTTGAAACATACGGACAAGATCGTTATCCAACACGTGTTGATGTGTTCTCATAAAGTTAGGTTTTATAAGTTTTAAAATATAGGATAGTTGGATAATCAAATGGCTTTTGCCTTTCGAGTGCCAAATTACATACCTAACGTTAGCATTAAAATATTATTGAGTATTGTTGAAAACTTGGACAATTGCACTAAATAATCCACAGCGAAATGAGAAAAATCAGTACCGATTAAGTGTTATCAATTTATGTTTGTACTATGGCTACAACAACAAAAAGTAAAGCAATAAATAAGAAGCAAAGTAATAACGCTTTAAATAATGATATTATTATAAAAAATGCAAGAACTCACAATTTAAAAAATGTTTCTGTAACAATTCCTCGTGGTAAATTGGTAGTTGTTACAGGCGTTAGTGGTAGTGGGAAATCGTCTTTAACAATTGATACTTTATTTGCTGAAGGACAAAGAAAATATGCCGAAAGTTTAAGTGCTTATGCAAGGCAATTTATGGCTCGTATGACAAAGCCTGATGTTGACGATATTAAAGGGCTATGCCCTGCGATTGCTATTGAACAAAAAGTAATTACCCGCACACCAAGAAGTACTGTTGGCAGTATGACTGAGATTTACGACTACCTTAGATTGCTATTTGCAAGAATTGGAAAAACAATTAGCCCAATAAGTGGTAATGAGGTAAAAAAAGATGATGTAAAAGATGTACTTGATTTTATACAAAAATTGAGTGGTGGTGCTAAAATTGTTATTCTTATTTCATTTAAACAACATACCAATAGAGATGTAAAAGAAGAACTGAATATTTTGGTGCAAAAGGGATTCAGTAGAATAGTAAATGGAAATTGGGAATTAGGAATTGGGAAGAAAACTATTGAAAGTAATACCTATAGAATTGAAGAATTACTTGAGGATGAAAAGTTGCAAAAGCAAGTTTTTACAAATGGAAAAACTAATAACCAATACCCATTACCTAATACCTATGTAACTGTTGATAGAATAGTTAAAAAAGAATTTACTGAAGACGATATCCACAGATTAACAGATTCTATTAGCACCGCATTTTATGAAGGTGATGGTGAAATGTATTTAGAAATTGATGGCAAAGAATTAAAACACTTTAGTAATAAGTTTGAGTTAGATGGAATAAAGTTTGAGGAACCAGTTCCAAACCTATTTTCATTTAATAACCCTTATGGTGCTTGCCCAACTTGCGAAGGTTTTAGCCAAATTTTAGGAATTGATAAAGACCTAGTAATTCCTAATAGAACCCTTAGTATTTATGAAGGTGCTATTGCCCCTTGGAAAGGAGAAAAATTAGGTTGGTGGAAGGATCAATTCATTGCTAATGCAAAAGGATTTCCAATACACAAACCCATTGCCGATTTAACAAAAGAACAAGAACAGCAAATATGGAATGGCTTTGGTGGAACTTATGGTATTAAGGATTTTTTTAAAGAAGTAGAACAAAATTTGTATAAAATACAATACAGGGTTTTGCAAAGTAGATATAGAGGTAGAACCACTTGTACAGAATGTGATGGCTATAGATTAAGGAAAGAAGCTTTATATGTAAAAATACAAAACAAGCATATTGGCGAATTATGCAGCCTACCAGTAAAAGATTTAAAACAATGGTTTGATGATGTGCAATTAAGTGTTACCGAAAAAGATATTGCTAAAAGACTATTAATAGAAATTCATCAACGCCTTGAAACACTAATAAATGTTGGACTTGGTTATTTAAGTTTAAACAGACTAGCTAATAGTTTAAGTGGTGGTGAAAGTCAAAGAATACAACTTACAAGAAGCTTAGGTAGCAACTTAACCAACTCTCTTTACATTCTAGATGAGCCTTCTATTGGCTTACATAACAGAGACACTGAAAAGCTAATTAAAGTATTAAAATCTTTAAAGGAACTTGGCAATACAGTTGTAGTGGTTGAACATGATGAAATGATGATGCGTGAAGCTGATTATATTATTGATATGGGACCTTTTGCATCTCATTTGGGTGGTGAAGTTGTAGCTACTGGCAACTACGATGAATTGATTGCAAATCCCAAAAGCCTTACTGGCAAGTATTTGAAGGGAGAGCTTTTTATTGCTCCACCAAAACATATAAGAAAAGCTGTAAGAAATATTACTGTTGAGGGTGCTACTCAAAATAATTTAAAAAATATTAATGTTACTTTCCCATTAGGTGTTTTATGTGTAGTAAGTGGTGTAAGTGGCAGTGGTAAAACTACTTTGGTAAAACAAATTCTTTATCCTGCTTTACAAAAGCTAAAAGGAGAAAGTGCAGATAAAGTAGGCAGCCATAAAAATATTAGTGGCGATGTTAACTTCATTAATCAAATAGAACTTGTTGATCAAAACCCCATTGGCAAATCTTCACGTAGCAACCCTGTTACATATATAAAAGCCTATGACGAAATAAGAGATTTATTTGCTAAGCAACCTTTAAGTAAAATACGTGGCTTTTTGCCCAAGCATTTTTCATTTAATGTAGAAGGAGGAAGATGTGATACTTGTAGTGGTGAAGGAGAACAAATTGTAGAAATGCAGTTCTTGGCAGATGTGCATTTAACCTGTGAAACTTGTGGTGGCAAAAGGTTTAAGGAAGAAGTGGTGGATGTAACTTACAATACAAAAAATATAGATGATGTTTTGAATATGAGTGTAGATGAAGCCATTGATTTTTTTGCTGCACATAAAGAAAGTATAAAAGTAGCTACAGCTTTAAAACCTTTGCAAGATGTAGGTTTGGGCTATATTAAACTTGGGCAGTCATCCAATACATTGAGTGGTGGAGAAGCACAACGTGTTAAATTGGCAAGCTTTTTAGGCAAAGGAATAGGTAGTGGACATATATTATTTATTTTTGATGAACCAACAACAGGATTGCATTTCAACGATATTCAAAAATTACTGGCATCGTTTAATGCTTTGGTAGAACAAGGCCATTCTTTATTGGTAATTGAACACAATACTGATGTTATTAAAAGTGCAGATTGGTTAATTGACCTTGGTCCAGAAGCTGGTGATGCTGGTGGCAACTTAGTTTTTGCAGGTATTCCAAAAGATATTAAAAAAGCGAAAGAAAGTTATACTGCAAAGTTTATGTAATTAAAAGAGCAGCAAAAAAAGCTGCTCTTTTAATATATTTATGAACTATTTATTCAGGAACAACCAATTTGTTATTTGTTTTATTTACATCAGCCATTCTGTAGCTTGGGTCAATTTCTACACTTTTTATATCGCCTATTTTTCTATCAATATTAAAAGTGTAGCTAGGGTGTGTCCATTTCCATTCATCGTGGATAATTCTTGGCGTTGCGTCTTCTGCAGGTTTGCTACCAAACATCAAATTAAGTGGTATGTAATGCCATTCTTTGCTGCCATCTTTGTAAGTTACTAATACATCTATTGGCATTGGAATTTTACCAATCCTGTCTATAGAAATTTGAGCTTTATCAGTAACAGAATCTATACTTATATTCCCAATTTTATAATCTATTGTTTTAGTGCTATACACCCAATACTCTTTATACCATTGCAAAGAGATACCACTCATTTTTTCTGCAACCCTAATAAAGTCATTAGCATTAGGATGCTTAAATTTCCATTGATTGTAGTATTCCAATAATACCTTATCCCTAAAACTATCACCAATGATATAACCTAGCTGCCCCAAAAAAGTTGAGCCCTTAGAATAAGCAGCTGTTGAATATCCAAAATTTGTGTTAAAATGATCTGCGTGTGTTGTTAACGGTTCCTCAAAACCACTTTTTGCAAGTGCAAAATAACCTGCATAATTATCAGATTGATGAGCAGGCAAATCTCCTGTTTCTTTTTCTATAGTTGCAGCTAAATTTCTTTTTGCAGTAGCATTAGTAAATGGAGATTGCATTGCCCAGTTGGCATTATAATAATGAGTTACTTCATTTTCTGCAAAGCTTGTAAAACCCTCATCCATCCAAGCAAATAAACTTTCATTTGTAGCTAAAATATGCTGATACCAACTATGCATCCATTCATGAAAAACTGTTCCCAATCCTGGTCCCTTTAATAACGTTGCCATAGCATATTCCATTCCTCCATCGCCACCTTGTATAAATGAATATTGAGGATAAGGATATGCTCCATAATGTTTTTCTATAAATGGCAATACTTTTTCGGCAGCCCATAAAACATCGCTCCAAGCACTATCGCCCCAAGCCTTATTGGGTTTATAGAAAGCGTGTAAAGTTAATCCTTGTCTCACTTTTTTTGAAATATGCTTGTAGCCAGTATCGGCAGCCCACACAAAATCATGAATATTTTCGCCCTTAAAATGCCAGAGAATTTTGTTTCCATTTTGCAACACACTTGGCAACTTTGAATCTACATATCCTTTGCCTATACTATTTGCATTTTGCAATACGCCAGTAGCTGCAACCATATATTTTTTATCGATATTTATTTTCACTTCATAGTTACCCCAAACACCATAAAACTCACGAGCTATATATGGATTCGCATTCCAACCCTGATAATCATATTCCACTATTTTAGGATACCATTGGCTCATACTAAATCTTATTCCCTCTGCATTATCCCTACCACTTCTTCTAATTTGTTTTGGCACTTGTGCTTCAAATACTATATCAATAATAGTTTTAGACTTGGGTAAAATAGGCTTAGACAATTGCACTTCTAAAATGGTTTCGTGTTCAATCATTTTTTGTTCTTTACCAAAGATTTTTACTGATGATACTTTTTGATAACCTTGTTCACTTGGTAAAAGTTTACTAATTCTATCAGTTACTCTTCCATCCCAATCAGGCACTGGGTTTCCTGCTCTATCTTTTCGTGCCGATATTTTCCCCAACTCTCTGCTTCTTACATCCATAGAGCTATTTGGCTGAAAAGCATTCCAATATAAATGAACAAATATTTTATTTAAAGTATCAGGTGAATTGTTGGTGTATTCTAGTTTTTCTGTTCCACTAAATTTATTATTAACATCATCAATATCCACATTAATAGCATATTTAATATGCTGCTGCCAACGTGTAGGTTGAGCTATTAGGTTACTATTAATTAATACAAGGAAAATTAAAATAGATGAACGCATATTTTTTTATTTATTGCAATATTAAGATGTATGGAAATACATTTCACTGTATCAACATTACTAGGCTTGTAACATATTTGAATAAATATTACAAGATATTTAAGTAGTCAATCAAATTAAAATCGTAAAAAGCATTGATCACTACTTACATAAACATCTCAGATATCATCTGCTTTATCTGCCGAATCTTTAAAGAAATAAATATCCATTTACTTCTGCACATAGGTTAGTTACCAATAGCTAAAATACTGACCCTGATTTAAGGGATAAAATAAAAACCCGAAGATAGATATCTTCGGGAATTCGGTTTTGGTACGAATTAGGACATTGGAGTTTAAAAACGGCAACCGGAGACTAAATGAAAGTTAACTAACTATTTTCCCTTTCGCAATACAATATTAACGTAGGTTTTAATCGCATCATATCAACAAAAAAAAATCCGTATAATATTCCGTATAATACTACAAAAAATCACCAAAATCTCACCCGTGAAATATACGGTTTTTTTACGTGAAATATACGGATTTTTAACACAAAAATTTCCAACTTATACACATTATCAACAAGTTGTAAATTTAATCTACACAAAACCAACAGGTTAATACTTTGTATAACACAATAAATACTTGTTCGCAACGATACCTTCACACTCGAAATTTTTTAACCTCAAATAAAATCATTATGCAGGCAATAGCAGCAACTAGTAAAAGAGTAGGAAAATATGTGGACACAGCACACGTTGACAATGTAATTAGAAATTATAAAAAAGAACGTTGGGTACATAATAGTGATAGAATTGGCAAAGAAGATAGTTTAAGTGCTTGGTGGAGTATTGAAGAAATGGAAGACTTTATTATGCAAGCAAAAATTCACGGTGCTGATGGCTTGAAATTCTATTTTGGTGCTTATGATACAGATTATCCCGAAAACCCAAAATATGCAGGACGCCAAACATTGGTGATGGTAGGTACCAAAGAAGCACAAAC
>JBMLRA010000127.1:0-1418 GCA_049241265.1 Chitinophagaceae bacterium | reverse complement strand
TCCCTCAAAAACTACCAAAGTATTAATTTCATTAATGTTAGATTAATATTTTATTTAAAAAAACTCTCAATAATTGCTAATTTTATCAAAAAACTGGGAGTTCTTATATGATATCTAAACAAAAATCTACTGTTCAGTCATGCTTTTTTAGTAGTCTCTCTGACTAATTAAATCAACAACATCCTTTGTATTTATTAGCCAATAAAATTAATTGGCAAACTTTTGAGGATAATTTCAGCAAACATTATAGTAGTACAATAGGTGCCCCAAGTAAGCCAATACGGTTGATGGTTTCGCTTTTAATTTTAAAGCAAATGCGTAATTTAAGTGACGAAAGTATTGTTGCTCATTGGAGTGAAAACTTATATTATCAATACTTTAGTGGAGAGGTATATTTTAAACCCAGCAGACCCTGTTGTGCCAAAGAACTTGTAGAGTTTAAAATGAGAATTGGTGTAGAAGGAATAGAACTTATTTTCAAAGAAAGTATTAAAGTAAATGGTAATGATGCTGATGAAGACACCTTGAGTGCAGACACTACTGTTCAAGAAAAAAATATCACTTATCCAACAGATACAAAACTTCATAGAAAAATTATAGCCAAGTGTGTAGGTATTGCTAAAGCAGAAGGTGTTATTTTAAAACAAACCTATCGTTTTACACTAAAGAAGTTAAGCATTTTAATAAGATTACAACACACTAAAAATGGAAGTAAACAAGCAAGAAAAGCAAGAAAGAAGATAAAAACTATTGCATCAAGATTAATAAGAGAGCTTGATAGAACCCTTTCGGTACAAGCATTTACAAAGCATGAAACACAATTAAACATTTATAAAAAAGTATTATTACAAAGCAGGTCAGATAAGAATAAAATTTACAGTTTACATGAGCCAGAAGTAAAATGCTACACAAAAGGTAAGGAACATAAAAAATTTGAGTTTGGAAGTAAGGCAGCTATTTTAGTAACACAAAACACCAACGTAATTGTTGGGGCAATTTGCTTTAATGAAAATATTCACGACTCCAAAACATTACCCAAAGCCATTGATCAATATGAAAAATTACTAGATAAAAAACCAAAAGAAATATTTGCAGACAGAGGCTATCCAGGAGCCAAAGAAATTAATGGCGTAAAAATTAGTATTCCAAAACCACAAGCAAACATTACTCAAAAGCAACGCAACAAACACAAAAGAAGAGCAGCCATTGAACCTATCATCGGACATTTAAAACACAACTATAGACTAATCAAAAATTATTTAAAAGGAACAATGGGAAATGCAATAAATTTATTATTAAGTGCTGCTGCTATGAACTTTAAAACTAGTCATGAACCTCTGGCTAAAAGAGGCAATGTATAGTTGTAAACTTATTTATAAAATCATAATAAATATTTATTGGAATTTTTATGCCCTAAA
>JBMLRA010000126.1:0-1168 GCA_049241265.1 Chitinophagaceae bacterium | reverse complement strand
GTTGTTGAATTAGGGATAAAGGTTACTGCTTTTGTAATTTTAATATTTTAAACACATGGTTTCCTTATTTTAGCAACTTAAACCTTTCAAATGAAAAAAATTTACTTTATCTGTTCTCTTTTTTTGGTAACAATTACCCTACAATCTGGCATTAATTTTAGTAGCCAACCCCCTACAGATGCTACAGGTGCATCAGGGTCTTATTGTAATGGTTGTCATACAGGGAATGCTCTAAATGCTGCAGGTGGAAGTGTTGCATTAACAGGATTACCTGCTGGTGGATACGTGCCAAATACAAGTTATCCATTATCATTAACTATTAATCATAGTGCTGCTAACAGAACAAGATGGGGATTTTCAATAGCTGCCGTAAACAGTGGAGGTTCTCCAATAGGTACTTTTTCTACAACTAATCCCAATGCTGCTGTAAATGGAAGTGAACTTTCACACAACAATGCTGTGAGTACATCGGCAAGTGCAACTTATACTTATACTAATTTAAGATGGACTGCACCTGCAACAAATTCAGGAGTGGTTAATTTTTATTTTGTGGGTAATGCTGCAAATGGAAGTGGTTCAGGTGGTGATTTTATTTATAGTGGAACATCAAATATTGCTTTGCCAATAAATTTAAAATCTATAAATGCCCTACAACAAAATGGTATTGTAACTATAAACTGGCAAACAGTAAACGAATTAAATGCACAATATTTTGAAGTTGAAAGAAGCGATGATGGTCAGTTTTTTTATAGTTTAGAAAGAGTTGCAACTAAAGGAACATCAAATAAAGGTGCTGAATACACTTATAAAGATGCTAAAGCAACTAATGGAGGAACAATTTATTATCGTTTAAAAATGATTGATAATAATGGTAGTGCAAGATACTCAAGCACAGTTAGTGTAAAACCATTTGTATCTGGATTTACCATAAAAAATGTATATCCAACCATATTAAGAAATGGAGAAGGTTTTAATGTAGAAGTTGAAAGCGAAAAAACAAGAACATTAACATTAACTTTATTAGATATTACTGGTAAAAAAATCCAATCACAAAACTTTAACGTATTTAAAGGTAGTAATCAATTAAAAGTGAATAACGCAAATCTTTCAAATACTAATGGAATTGTATTGTTACAAATTGCAAGCGATAATTTTTTACAAACAAAAA
>JBMLRA010000125.1:0-2224 GCA_049241265.1 Chitinophagaceae bacterium | reverse complement strand
ATCATTATCTACTTTTTTAATTCTGTAATAAACCCTTCTACCTCTTATTTCATCAATATTTTGAGAATATGTATAGCTTGAACTTCTGTTTGCAACTTGTTCTCCAATTTTATTGAAAGTTACAGCATTAAAACTCCTTTCAATTTCATATAGTTTTATGTTATTTTCTGTTCCAACTTCCCAGTTTAAAACTAAGTTGTTATTATTTACTTTTCCAGTAAAAGCAATAATATCCACTGGTAAAAGTGAAAGCCCAGGACAGTTTGCATTCCATACAGAATCTACAAATTCAGGTCTATCAACAAAGGGGTTTCTATTTCCTTGAAAAGTATAGGCTGCATTATTTCTATTTCTTTCTTTAGTGCTAACAGGATCTAATTTGTGCCACTTAATCATTAATTTCAAGTAATTAATTTTTACCGATGGGAAAGTATTTGCATCAAAACTTTGAGCTGCATCTGCATTACCAGCAAATGAAACCATATCGTTTTCATATCGAGTAACGAAATATAAAAATGCTCTTGCAACATCTCCTTTAAAAGAATCAATTGGCTCAAAAACACTTCCTGTAAATCCTGCAATTGCAGATGTTCCTAATTTACTACCATTCAAGCTAGTCCAATTTGCATTAGCTACTTCTCCATAAATGTTATTGTCTCTTTTGCCATTCACAGCACCATCAGTAGGGAAAATATGTATGTAATCTGTAGCAGGGCCAGGGCTACTAGTATTACCATTAAACCAACTTTGTGGTATTGAGTGTTCTCTGTTGTAGCAAACACCTTCACCATTATATGATCCACATTGATTAGTAACAGGAGTAAATTGATATGGGTCTGTATTTCCAGGCCTAGAAGAGTAAATATCATTAATAACATTTGCCGAACCTGAACCCACTGTTCTTGTTTTGATATCAGATATGGTGTATTGCGTCCATAAGTCACCGTATGCTTGCAAATTATTGCCTTGGCTAATAATAGTTTTAAGGGCAGTTTTTAGTGTAGCACAACTTTTATTAGCAGCGTTATTATAGTAATTTGCTGGTGGTTGGGCAAAAGTAGATTTGATATTCAATATCAATAAAACAAGAGTAATTTTTTTTATCATATATGCAAACTGAATTAGCAAAGATATTGAAAAGCACTCTTGAAAGAACTCTTTGGTTTACTTAATGGGATTAATAAAAAATTAAAATATTAAAGCAAATTCTATTGTAATGGTTATTGCTTGTGTTTATTCGTTATAACTGTGTCAATAACTTTTGCTAAATCCTCATCTTTTTCTGTTACAATATCCCCAGCATCGTGTGTTGAAAGCCATATTTCAACAGTATTCCAAACGTTTGTCCACAAAGGGTGATGATTGGCTTTTTCTGCAGCCATTGCAACTCTTGTCATAAAAGCAAATGCATCAGCAAAATCATTGAAAGTAAATTTTTGATACAGTTTGTTGTTGATGTTTTCCCAAGACATTTGTTATTTTTTTTATAAATTGTGAATGAAAATAGTAGGATTTTATATTATCATCCTAGCTTTTTCTGAGTCTTTAATTTTATTACTTGATAGTTCGGCCACAAGCTGAACCCCATTTATTTGTTTAATGGCAGATTTAAACCACTCAATTTTTTCATTTTCAACTGTATCGCCTTTCATTAACCACAAAAAATCCATATTCCTATATTCAGAAATTAGATATTCTCCATCGTTTTGGTTATGATATAAATAGTGTGTTAGAAAACTGCCCGGTTCTTTCCATTCATACAAATTAAAAAAATAGTTTCTATTCTTTCTTCTTGCGTGCATTTCACAATCATTGTTTAATTTAAAATTAACACCTATGTAATTGTTCAAATACCAACAAAAAGAGTAGTTTTTCAATGAAGCCATAATGCCCAACATTCGGGTATTTTCAAAAAAGTCTTTAATAATAGAATCTTGCTCTAGTACTAGTTTCATTACTTCAAATTAATTAAAAAGTGATTTCAAACTCTTTTTCTTCGGTTTTACGTCTAATTCGCAATGTTGTTTTGTCTCCTTTTTTAAATTTACCAAGTGTTTGCATATAACTTGTAACATCTGTAAATTTATAATCGCCCAATTGCAATAAAACATCACCAGCCAGCAGTCCAATTTTTTCAGCAAGTTTGCCAGCACTTATACCATCTATTCTCACTCCAGTTTCACTGAATCCATAATCAGGGATAACACCTAAACCTACTGTAAAC
>JBMLRA010000124.1:0-2262 GCA_049241265.1 Chitinophagaceae bacterium | reverse complement strand
GTATCTCTGATTGGGTTCGTGCTGTGTTCCAAATGCGTACTTCATCTATGGAACCTCCAAAATGTTGTGAATATGTGTTTGCTGGGTAGGTGCCTGCATCAAGGTTAAAGAATGTACCAAGAACTAAATCGTTGCCAATTGTATTGTAAGTTCTTGCACTAGAGCCAATAAGACTTCCATCTACATATAGTCTTGCAGTTGTTCCATCATGTGTTGCTGCTATATGATGCCATTTGCCATCTATCAAATTAGTGTTGAATTGAAAATCATTTTGCCAACCAGCCAAATACAAGGAATTTGAAAGCACAGTAAGACCAAAAAAATTGTTATTTCGAGAATTTCCTGCCGCTATAAAAGTACCAGTTGTTGTTGTTCTTAGCCACAACTCAAATGTTCTGGAACTATTGCCAAGTGGCATATTAGTTACAGTAGCTGTTACTCGGTCATTTGTACCATCAAAATTTAAGGCATTGCCAGGAGGATTAGCTGCTCTTGTAACTGTTATAGTATAGGTTTTTATTGTTGTTCCATCTTGGGCTGTAACTCTTACATCTATTGTATTTGTTCCTACATTTAAAGATAAATTTCCACTGGCACTGCCACTAGTTACTGCTGCATAAGCTCCTCCATTTACCCTTACTTCAATACTGGCATTGGCTTGTTCTCTTGTTGGGGTAACTGTTATAGTAGTTGTTGAATTGGCTACTGTTGTTGTATATGCAATTGTGTTTGCTGTAAATGCTGGTGTAAGTGTTGTAGTTGGTGTAGTGATTAATGTACTTAAATTGGCATTGGTAGAAATAGGATAATAAGTTGCTTGCGACGTTTCCATGCTTTGCCTATCCGTTGTATTTAGTTCTGTTGAATAGCTTACCAACTCGCTAATAAATCCATCCAAAAATTCAGCAAAACCTCCTTCTGTTCCAAGGTATAACTTGCCAGGGACAATAGATTTGTTGTTGGCCGATGTAATCGAAGTCCCATTTCTAAAAGAAGTATTGGCAACACTAGTAGCT
This sequence comes from Chitinophagaceae bacterium, assembly GCA_049241265.1. Lineage (GTDB taxonomy): Bacteria > Bacteroidota > Bacteroidia > Chitinophagales > Chitinophagaceae > CAIVPM01. The sequence goes on along the minus strand of JBMLRA010000124.1, from coordinate 1,246 downwards.
TGGATTACTGTAAATCTTTCTACTTGACTAGTTAACCAAGGGGTTGCAGCCTGATGGTTAAAGCCTCCAGCAAACCATGTATGTGTATTTTGATAGGGACCAATTAACCAGTTATTATTAATACCATTAACACCCTGAACTGCCCTTCTCGCACTGGCACTTGCAGAATTGCTACCAGCTACTAAATTTACTGTAAATCCATTGGTGATTAAATAATCAGCACCTGTAAATAACATTCCATCGTCTGTAGCATCAAAAAAAATAGTGGGCAACGTACTTTTTCTAAAAATAACACCAGCATTAACAATTGTTGGTTGTTTAGAAGCTGTTGTTTGAGTTAAATTTCTTGCATTACCACTTTGATCGTACCAAATAGTTACAAAACCATTGCTACCACCTACAAATGTTTTTAAAGCTGTTGTATCTAAATTACCAGCAGCCGTAAAAGCAATGTTTTGTGTAGTATTATCGCTGCTTCTTCTTACTTCAATAGCAGCACCAGTATAAGTATCTCTCAATTTTCTTAAACTATAAGCCGATTGAGCCAATAAATTTGAAATTCCCAAATTATTTAAGCTATTTAGAGTAACCGTGCCTGTAAGTACAAAATCATCTACAGCTATATTTTGTGTACCATTAGTGCCACTATTAGTAGCTGTTATTACAAATGTTACCGTACCTGTAAATGATTGAGCTGTATTAAACGATGATAATTCACCAGTACAAGTATTTACAAAATTCAAGGTATTTGAAGCAGAATTACCATTTACACTAATTCCTAACCCACCATTGTTAATGCCACTAATTAACTTTGCAGAAACATTGGTTAAATTAAAAGTGTAACCTGGTGCAACGTTTAATGTTAAAGTAAGCGATCTTGAACTGCCAGCAGTTGGTACACTTACCGCTAAATTTTGGTTGCCGCTGCAACTGGTTAAAGCAGTTGTCCCACTACTTGTCCATTGAGGAGAACCCACTGATAAATTTGCAGCAATTAAATCAGGGGTTTGATTATAATTACTACCGCTAACTGAGCCTGAAGTGAAAGTGTGGCTGTAAACTGTTTGAGCTTTTAAGGTACTGATGCAGAAAAAAGCCACCACTGTAAAAACCAAGTAGATTACTAAACCTTTAAATAACTTTAACATTAACTTTCGTTTTTATTTGCTATAAAACTAGTTACAAGGCTATTTTCGTAGCTAAAACAAGCGTTTCAAAAACGTTTCAATTTGTAACTGTTTGATTA
>JBMLRA010000123.1:0-2993 GCA_049241265.1 Chitinophagaceae bacterium | reverse complement strand
GTAAGAGAATCTTTCTTTATGTGTTTGATTTTTTATATTTTCGGTAAAAGGCGTTCATGAAGTACATACTCCTCTCTTTTTTATTAGTACTATTTTTTTGCTATTGTAATGAATTTCCAAAAGAAACAGGCGAAATACAAAAAGACATTGCCACTAATTTAGATAGCGTTAATAAAAACATTGGTATTTTAACAGCGATGCTAGAAAATGCTGATTCTGTTATCTTGGTTAGTCATATTGATAATAGTGTTGAAATTAAAAAAATTGTAGAGGGCAAAGTCACTTATGAATACCAGCCATTGTGTGATAGTTTTAATCCAAATCCTAAAATTATAAAGGAGAGAAAAAAATAAATAAAAATTTAGTTGATACTCTCTCATTTATTCTATCCAGAAAACCAATAAATGATTCTTTCATAAAAATGATGTGTTTTGAGCCTCATCACACAATTTTTATATTTAAAAAATCTAAATTATCGTTTGTTGATATATGTTTTACTTGTCATCAATTTTTTACTTCGCCAGATTTAAAGAATACAATTGACGAAATAGAAAACAAAAAATGGAGAGACTTGCAACAGTTTTATAAATCTCTTGGTTTTAAATATGAGATTGATTAAATCGCACCCAAATCAATAACATCATTTGCATTAAACCACTTAACATCCTCATCTTTTTTAAACCAAGTCATTTGCCTTTTTGCATATTGTCGTGTGCTGATTTTTATTTTTTCAATCGCTTGCTGCTTGGTTATTTTCCCTTCAAAATGTTCAAATAATTCTTTGTAGCCAACAGTCTGCAAAGCGTTCAAATGTTGATGTGGAATCAACGATTCAACTTCTTCAATTAAACCTTCCCCAATCATTATATCGACTCTTGAATTAATTCTATGAATCAGATGTTCTCTAGGTAATTCCAAACCAATTTTTATAATATTAAAGGGCCTTATAACTTGCGTATTTCTTTTAAAACTATTAATGGATTTGCCTGTTCCTTCCACAACTTCTAATGCACGCATTAATCGTTGAGGATTTTGTTGTTCAGCAGTTTGCCAAAATTCTGGATCTTTTATTTGTACTTGATTTTGCAACCAAGTCAATCCTTGTGTAGCATAGTTTTCAATGATATTATTTCTAATTTCTAGTGATACATCAGGAATTTCATCAATGCCATTGCAAAAAGCATTAATGTATAAACCAGTGCCACCAACCATTACAGCTACATTATTTTGCTTAAATATTTCATCGGCACATTGCAAAGCATATTTTTCAAATACACCTGCATTTACTTCTTGGTGTATAGAATGCGATGCAATAAAATAATGATGGGCAAGATTTAATTCTTCAACTGATGGTCTTGCAACACCAATATTCAATTCTATAAAACATTGGCGTGAATCGGCAGAAATAATTTGTGTATTATAATGCTGTGCCAACTTAATGGCAAAAGAAGTTTTGCCAACAGCAGTTGGTCCAACAACAACAATGAGGGTATTTTGATAATTGTTAATTGTTAGTGTTTAATTATTAATGTATATACAACGAGAAACAACAAACTAGAACCGTGTTTTTTAATCCAATTTCAATACAGCTAAAAACGCTTCTTGTGGAATTTCTACATTACCAATTTGACGCATTCTTTTCTTTCCTTCTTTTTGTTTTTCCAATAATTTTCTTTTACGTGAAATATCACCACCATAACATTTTGCAGTAACATCTTTACGCATTGCACTAATGTTTTCACGAGCAATCACTTTTGCTCCAATAGCAGCTTGTATTGCAATTTGAAATTGTTGACGAGTCAATAATTCTTTCAGTTTTTCACATAATTTTCTACCAAAATCTTGAGCCCTGCTTCTGTGAATCAAGCAACCTAAAGCATCTACTTTTTCATTATTCAATAAAATATCCATTCTTACAATATCTGCTTCTCTGTAGCCAATTGGATGATAATCGAAACTAGCATAACCACGAGTTTGCGATTTTAGTTTATCATAAAAATCAAATACGATTTCGGTTAAAGGCATCTCAAAAGTAAGCTCAACACGAGTTGCAGTTAAGTATGTTTGACCCAATAAGATTCCTCTTTTTCCCAAACACAATGTCATAATATTACCAATGTATTCACTTTGGGTAATAATTTGAGCTTTAATGTATGGCTCTTCAATCCTATCAAGTTTAGTGGCATCAGGCATTTCAGCAGGATTGTTAACATCAATTTTTTCTTTCCTAGTGGTATACGCAATAAAGCTAACATTGGGTACAGTGGTAATTACAGTTTGATTGAATTCACGTTCCAATCTTTCTTGTATAATTTCCATATGCAGTAGTCCCAAAAAACCACATCTAAACCCAAAGCCTAATGCTTGAGACGTTTCAAGCTCAAATGTTAATGAAGCATCATTCAATTGCAATTTTTCCATACAATCTCTTAACTCTTCAAAAGCATCAGTTTCTACAGGGAAAATACCTGCAAAAACCATTGGCTTCACTTCTTCAAAACCATTAATTCTTTCTGCTAAACTACCACTTTGTGTAAGTGTATCTCCTACCTTAACCTCCTTAGCATTTTTTATACCTGTAATAATATATCCAACATCACCACAACCCACGTGGCTTTTAGCTTCCATACCTAGTTTAAGGGTTCCAATTTCCTGTGCATCATATTCTTGCCCTGTTGCAATAAATTTTACTTTCTGACCCTTAGTAATAGTGCCATTCATTATTCTATAATAAATGATAATACCTCTAAAACTATTGAAAACACTATCAAAAATTAATGCTTGCAATGGAGCATTAGGATCTCCTTTAGGTGCTGGGATTCTTTCAACAATAGCAGCCAAAATTTCTTGAATACCAATACCACTTTTACCACTTGCTAGCAAAATTTCTTCGGGTTTACAACCAATTAAATCTACAATTTGATCTGTAACTTCAGGAATCATAGCACCATCCATATCAATTTTATTGATAACTGGAATGATTTCTAAATCAT
>JBMLRA010000122.1:0-11560 GCA_049241265.1 Chitinophagaceae bacterium | reverse complement strand
TTCCTATAATTGTGTAATTTCTGCCATCAACACTTCTTTCAATATCATATTTTTCTACATTGATTTCGTTTGTAGCATTCCAAGAAAGTACAACAATATTGTTTTTTGAAGTAGCATTTATGTTGGATAATATTACTGGTAATATGGCTCCTATTTTACCAACTCCAAACGCTCCAAAACTACTAGCTGTGTCGCTTGAGAAATTTACTGCATTATCAGCAGATAAAGCATTTGAAGTTGTCCAAGCAGTTCCATCATATCTTGAAATTCCTATTTGATTATTAGTGTAGTTGGTAAAATCGCTTCCCTCTAATCCATTTTCCCAATACAAGAAAACTTCACTATTACCACTTCCTTTTGTTCTGTTAATAAACCACATAGCATCTACAACACTTGCTTTTTGTGCAGCAGAGAAAGCAGCACCAGAAAGTGTTGCATCATTTGTTACTTCTTGATAAACACTTACACAAAAGTTAGAAAAATCTGATGGTGCTAATTTTACTGGAAGATAGTTTGCTGTAGTTCCTACAGGAAAAGCTTTAGGTGTATTGAATGTATCAATACGCAATACACCCACTTTAGAACCATTATTTGCTGTTACAATATACTTTGAATTATTGAAAGGGAAACCTAGAATATCGTTACCTGAAAATATACGAACTGTATCGGTTGGTCTTATAGTAAATTTACCATTATTAAGTGTTAAAGCACCATTTACACGAGTGTTAAAATTAGTAGTAACAGGTGCATTCAATGCGATATTACCAACAGTCATTGCTGTTGTAACTGTTGAACTAATGCCAATTGGATAAGTTGTTGGAGCATTGATAATATAATTTGTTCCAGAAGCAAATGACTTTAATCCAGTTACTGTAACACAACCTGTTAAACTATCAAAACCATTGGGATTTGCAGTTTCTAAAGTTGCTGCTGCACTTGAAAATGTTAGTGCTACAGCAGTTCCTGATGTTACAATTGGTTTAGATAAATATATAATAGCATTTGAACTAGAAAAACCTACAACATTGGTGTTTGGTGCAATACCAGTTCCTGAAACTGATAATCCTGTGTTGCCAGAAAGTGTACCAACCACGCCATTTATTTGATAAGAACCTGCCACCAAATTACCTGTTACACTTGCTGCAGTTCCTGCTACACGAGCTGTAAATGTGGCTGTTCCTGAAATTTTATTTGTTGCTCCAAAATTTAATTTTCCAACAATATTCGTAGTTGTGTTTGATGTAACATTTGTTGAAAGTACTACATCACTATTATCGCAAACAACAAAACTTGGTACTGTTATAGTACCAGTTCCTGAAATAGTTTGAAGAGAGTTGCCACCCATAACAATACTATTTGTTCCACTTACAGCATTTACAGTTCCATTAACAATTAAGTTACCTAATATAGGTGTTTGCCCACTTGTATGCGTTACAAATGTGCAACTTGCTTCAACTGTTAAATTTCCAATTCTAACTGGTGCTCCATCTGATGTATAAGTTGAACCATTTTGAACAAAAATATTTGCAAAACTTTTACCTGATGTCCAACTTGAACTTGAATAAGGTGTTACACCGTCAACATAACTTACATTATTACCACGTACATAGTAATTACTACCAGGTTCAAAAACTGTGAATTGTTTTGTAGAACTACTGCCAATAGGGCTTCTACCTGTGAAGTAGTAAAGAGAAGACCCTGACTTAAAAATAACAGAATTAGCAGCAGAACCATTAAAACAACTTGCTGTTGTTGTGTCACTTGAATAACAAGCAGACCCTGAGGCAAAAACTAATTCACCGGTACCAGCTAAAATAAAGCTAGCAGTGTGTGAGCCATTATTTGAAGAAAGAGGCGATATGTAAACAGAACCCTCGATAAAGCCTGTTGCATTTTGATTAACTGTGTCTAAAGCTATAGCAGCATTATAACCTGACCCCATACCACCAAGTGTAAATGAGCTTGTTGCATCTACAACCAAGTCAGGAGCAGTTGTTCCATCTCCATTAATATTGAATCTAGTTGTACCTGCTGAAGTTCTAGAAAACGAAACATTTGCTCCATTAATAAGTTTTAACTGAGCAAATGGACCAAAAGTACCAGTCGTATTAATTACTACATTTCCAGTTACTACTGTTGTACCACCTACATTAGTTCCATCAAAAATAAATACATCAGATGCAGCAATAGTTAAGGTACCAGTTGTAGCAACAGGCACTCTTGTAGTTGGATCAGTTGTCCAGTTAGCATTATTAGCAAAATTTACTGTTGGAGCAGTGCCCCCAATCCAATAGTAGGTTGCTGCATAGGACTGATTGATAGTTAAAAGGAGCAAAATTGTGTAGACGAATTTTTTCATACTTTTTTGTTTTTGTTTTAAGAATCGTTATTTAATTATTATTGTTTACTATTTTATCCAGCTTACGCCAACTTCATTTTTATTTATTTTCCACTTAGGATTAAAAGTTGTTATCTCTTGATTTGTTAAGTTTATGCTATGAACAGCCAATCGCTGGTTTATTAAATTTAAAACAGCATCATCAACATTAAATTTTGCAGTAACAAATTCACCAACTTTTATTATTTCTTTTTCTTTCATTTGCTGAAAGCCTTTTATACCAGCACTTCCACCATTTGTATAAAAATTATTTCGGCAAGCAGTGTAAGTTACAGCATCATATTCCACAATAGCTTTATTTTCTTTCCCATAGGAATTAATAAATACATTCGAAACTAAAGTAATCTCTTTGGGTGCAATCAAGGGTTGCCCTTTGCTTTTGTTTCCAACACCAACTTTCACAACCGGTCCTGCACAATTTATAAATGTATTATAAGCCACAACAGCACTATCAGCAGCATAGTAGCCATTTATTTCAGAATTTTCTAATCCACACATAATCACTACTCCTGCTTTTAATGCAACTTTTTCACTACTTTCAACATTAGTTACGTAGTTGCTAAATACTGTTTGATTAGAATTAATAATTCTTAAACCACCACTTGTATTTCTACCTGTTTTGCCATTAATATAATTTCCATAAACAAAACATCTTTGACCGTGCCTCAACACCATAGCTCCATCATTAGCGATGAATGTATTAAATCGATAAATATTATCACAACTCTTATTGCTAATAATCTCAGGCTCTTGTCGTTGGTCTTCAAAATAATTGTACTCTATAATATTGAATCCACGAGTGAATGATGTTTTGCTATCACCAATCCTCATATCTTCTCCACCATTATCTGTTGGCATTGTTCTATATCCAAAATAATTATGGTGTATATGATGATGTGTTGAAGGAGCTGCATCGCTACCAGCTACAAAATCTTTTCCTGTTTTATATCTTACCACCAAATAAGGCCCTTGATTTGTTTTTCCAGTAAAATAACAATACGATACTTCGTTGTACAAACCTTGTAAACTCATCCAATTATTATTAACACTTACGTCGTTGGGTGTATAGTTAATAATGGCACAATTAGTAATATGGCTATGATTGGCATTTTGGGTAAAAGACAACACATCTGTTTTATCTAGCCTTGAGGTTCCATCAAACAAAAACCCTTCTAATTGCAAGTAATTTCCATCAACTACAATATTGGAAGCTCCTTTAAAAACAACTTTTCCGGCTGTTTCAGCTTTTAAATAAATTTTTTCATTTCGATTTCCACCGTTAATAGGTTTAAATGAAATTTTAGTATCATTATAAGTACCATTTTTCCAAACAATAATATCTCCTGCTTTTACTTTTTGTAATGCAATATTTAATTCTTCAATACTACTTACACTAAATTCACTAGCATTTGCAAACACACTGTAACAAGAAAATAATATGATTAAAAATTGCCTCATTAAACGTTTAGTTTTTTATTGGTTTAGATGTTATAAAAGTTATGCAAATCCAAGATACTGGCACTAAAACACTACCTAAAATAAAAAAAGAACTGTAACCTGTTTTAGTGATATATGGAACTGCTAGCGTTGTAATTAAAGTTCCCAACACAGCAGCTGTACCACCCATTCCTGAAACTGTTCCTACATTTTTACCACTAAAATAATCGGATGGCAATGTTTGTATATTACAAATTAGAAACTGAAATCCAAATAACGTGGTACTAATTAATCCAATTGCCAAATTGATATTATCTTTCAAAGAATCTAAGTAAAATGCAGTAAGAGCAAGTGATACAAGCATTAATGTGCAGCCAATGGTTACTGCCTGTTTACGAGCAACAGCAGCATTAGTTCCTTTTTTTATTTTATGTGCTGCGTAAAATCCACCCAGCAAACCACCAATTGCTGCACACAAATAAGGGAACCAAGCAAAAGCCCCAACTTGTTTAATATCAAAATGAAATTGTTCTTTTAAAAAAGTGGGCAACCAAGTAACAAACAGCCACCAAACAGGGTCTATAAAAAATCGTGATGAAAGAATACCCCAAGTATTTTTAAATTGCAATAATTCTTTCCAAGTAAACACTTTTGCATTTTTAAATATCAATCTGTTATTATTTGATAGGTCGCTAGCAATATGTTCTTGCTCTTCTTTTGTAATCCAACTATGTTTATCTGGTGTTGCTTTGTTAATTATTAACCAAGGTATTAGCCACACTAAACCTAATGCTGCAATACCTATAAACGTTACTCTCCAGCCAAAAGCCAAATACAAACTTGCAATAAAAGGAGCTGCAACTACAGAGCCTAATGATGCTCCTGCTCCAAAAATACCTTGTGCAATACCACGTTCTTTTGCAGGAAACCATTCTGCATTGCTTTTAGTTGCACCAGGCCAATTACCTGCCTCAGAAATACCTAGTAAGAATCTAAAAATTCCAAATGAGGTAAGTCCTTTTGCTAGTGAATGTAATGCAATAGAAATACTCCAGCCTACAATTGAAACTGCCATTCCTAATCGTGTTCCAATTGCGTCCATCATTTTGCCTGTAACAGTTTGACCAATTGCATAAGCTATCATAAAAAAAGTAGTGATGTATGCCAAAGCATTTTTGCTATCAACATCTGCAATACCAAACTCTTTATAGATGTAGGGCCACATTATATTGATTGCACTCCTATCAATATAATTGATAACAGTAGCCAATCCAATTAGCCCAATAATCCACCACCTAAGTCCTTTTACTTTCATTTTATTCTTTTGTTAACGTAATATTTGAAATTCCTTTTTGTGCTCCTTTTACTATATTATTTTCAAATACAACATTTCCTTTTGCTTCTCCCTTACTACCTTTCAACGTTATATTAATTCCATATCCATCTGCGTTTACATCGCAATTATTATTTTTAAAAATATTATCATTACCCCAGCCAGCAACTGCACAGTGTACTTGGAACCCATCTTTTAATACAGAACCATTAGGATTAAATCCTGTATTATCTTCTATTAAATTACCATTGCCTTTTATATCCATCCAACTGTCGCCACTATTTGCCCCTGTAATACCTGTAGAATTGAATTTATTACCACGAATAATTGCTCCAGTTGTTCCTTCTTTTACATCAATACACTCAGCTGTTATGTTTGGACCTAACATATTATTGAAAATTTTATTTGAATCACATTTATCTTCTAATCCATTTGTATATTTCGACCAATTACTTACGGCAGTTCCTATATAAATACCTTCACCATAATCTGGTGTTTTTAAACCAGTATTTGTTATAATACAATTTTGCAATGTGTTATTTGAAGAAAATTTTCTAAAGTGAATAGCTTCCTCACCAATTGAATTTACCGTTAGTCCATCAATTAAATTATAATTACCGCCATCACACATTAAACCTTTTAAGCCGTTGGTAATTGTAAAACCTTTTATTATCCAATAACTTGCTTGCAAATGCAATACGTATCCAGTATTTATTGTAGTGCCATTTAATATGACTTTACTTGAACCCCTTAAAGTAATTGGTTTTTCGAGTGTGCCATTTGCCGTTGTGGGAATAACAAAATTGCCCATATATATGCCATTACTTATTTCAATTACATCTCCAGCTTTTGCAGTATTTAATGCGTGTTGCAATTGATCGGAACTAGACACTTCAATGACTTTTCCAAATGATTTACTATTAGCATTTACAGATTTACAACTAAATGAAACAAGAGTTAAGCACAATATATATACAATTTTTTTCATTATTTTTTTGTTCTATTAATTATGATTGATGTTGCGTGTTGCACTTCATTTTTACTATTCAAGATTTGTAATGTATACTGTCCATTACTTAAATTATTAGTTAATATTTGAGATTGCTTATTGTTTGTTTTTTTTGTAGCCACTACAACCCCAAATCTGTTAATAATATTGATGGTATTAGCTTCAACAAGATTATTAATAACAACGTTTAAAATATCATAAGTTGGATTTGGATATACTTTCACATCAAATCTCAATTCATTATAAACTACTTTTTTTACTTCACTAAATTGTATTGCTCCATCCTTATCTAGCATTTTCAATCTTACATAAAATTGCTTTTCATTGGGGATAAAATCATAATGATAAGATGACAATTTTTTTGCTTGAACAGTTGCTATAATATTAAAATCTTTGGCATTACTGCTTGTTTCAACTGCATAATTTTTTAAATTAATTTCATTTTCTACCTGCCAACTTAATCGCACTTTATCATCTTTAACACTTGCTGTAAATGCTTTTAATGTAACTGGCAAAACCCCTTCCTGTATTGAGATTGATGCAATTCTTATAGAATCATCACGCAAAAACGAATAGTTATTTAGGCTACGATAAATGCCCCATTTAGGTCTAATAAATGTGTTGCTGCTCCTGATGGTTGCGATAACAGAGTTACTATATGATAATAAGTTTGTGCCATCACTTTCTTTTTTTAGGTTAATAGAGTACGTTCCATTAACACCAGAACCCACTTTAATAGTTTCAACAACATCAATCCAAGTACCAGCAATACTTGAAAGATTTACTACAGATAAAACTGTAGCTGGAGTAGTACTATCAACAACATGTAGTAATTGTAAAACATTTGTACTTCCCGATCTTACCGTTAAGGTAAATAATGGATCTCCATCATCACCACCAACAGCTTTCACTTGATGAATATGAGTAAAATTGGGTGAGGGTTGAAATCCAAATGGCAATTTAAATTTCCACTTGTAGGTAACCGTTTCTCCAAGTGTTCCTTTCAAATTTGCTGGTGATGATTCATAGGTTTTAATTTCTACTCTTTGCCTGTCAAATGATTGGCATCTATCATTATCTGCAGTTGTTGCTGTAACTGGGAAAGTAGTAGGAACGTGAATATAAAACTCAAAAACATATTTATTTAGTGTAGCATCAAAAACCTCGGCAATGTGTCTGCCAAATGAAGGATGGCTTGCACATTGGTCAGGCGATTCCACAGCAGTATATCCAGGTGCCAATTTACTGTTAATTAATTCATAGGTTTGTCCTGGCCCATTTGCATCTAAAGTAACTTGAGCCTCAATATACAAAGGCTTTATAGCAAATATTACAAATGCTATAACAGTTAATAATATGTTACTTTTTGTTTTCATTTTTTTAATACCACAACTTGATATGTGTTTATGATTTGATTATTTTCAACTAGCTGAACTTGATATATTCCACTATTCAGCTCTTTCGTGGAAATATTGCTATAATTTAAAATATTTTTAACTTGTTTTACACATTTGCCTGTTACGTCAACAAGTCTCAAAAAACTGTTTGAATTAATGTTTTTTACATAAATATTAATTGCATCAACAGCTGGATTTGGATATACTTTTATTAATTTATTTCCAGAAACTGAAATAACATTTGTATAAGTAAACTGCCCGTTTTTATCAACTAGTTTTAATCTAAAGTAAGTTTTATTATCAGCGTTTATAAATACATAATTATATAATAATTTGTGTTCAGATTTTACAGTGCCTGCATTAAAAAAATGTGCCCCATTATTGCTGTACTCAATTTGATATTCTAAAAAATTAATTTCGTTTTCTACCTGCCATTTTAAATTAATTTCATTATTCACAGTAGTAGCAGTAAACGATATAAGCCTTACTGGAAGTGTACTTAACGGCTTTCCTGCACCAACAACTGTTGAGTCTAATGGGCTAGCCATCAAATTACCTACACCATTTAATTCTTTTGCACCAACATCAAAAATTGAGCTGCGTGATTGTCCGTTTATATCTAGTGAGTTTAATAAATTAGAATAACTAGTTGTATTGATTGCTGCATCTTGTACCACATTAGGAGAATTTAATATACCATTTGTTCTAGCACCAAAAACTAATGTATTGCTTACAAAACCAGAAGATGAGGATAATCCAAAACTTGGGGCATTGTAAAAATTACCTTCAGATAAATAAGTTAAACTGGTGTTAGTAGCATCTTTAAATGCTACTTGCCCCGTTGCCATTTTAATTAAATTATTAGCTATCACTACTCCTTTGGGTTGAAAAGTATTTGCACCACCATCGTTAAAACCCAATACCATCGCTGCTCCACCACTACAGTTAACTATTGTATTAAATGCTATTACACAACTATCAGCTGGAAAATAGCCAGAGGCTTTACTAGCATCAGTTGTATCATTAGTAGACGATAATCCATTATATAAAATAATGGGGCAACGAAGAGATGTTAAACTGTTTTTATTACCAAGCAATCCCTCGAAATAATTATTATAAATTTTGTGCCCTTTGTCTATTACCCTTACACCATAAGACCTTGTAAAACTTGGATTATCTACAATAAAAAAATTACTATACACACCACAATATCTACCATGTCGTAATGTTAAACCTCCATTACAATTTTTAAATGTATTGTAGCGATAAATATTAAAATTCGATTTATTTGAAACAATTTCTGGCTCTAACTGAATACAATTTTCAAATAAATTATACTCTATAATATTAAAACCATTTGTACGTGAATTACTACTGGTTCCTACACGAATTGTTTCTCCACCATTATCACCTAAATAACCTCTACCATTAAAATAATTGGAATCAATAGTATGATAGGTAGATGTTGATGGGGTAGTATATGTGTTATTGTCATACCAAATAGTAAGGGTAGCTCCATCATTAAATTTATTGATAAAAGTGCAATGGTCAACTCTATTTCTAACGCCATAAATAGATACCCATTTATTACCAATATCACTACTGTTATTTAAATAAGAACCAGTTGAGTCACTGTTATAATTATCAATAATAATATTGCTCAATCTACAATAGTTAGCAGGAACGTTTGATGCATTTCTAAATTGAATAACATCTAATTGACCAGTGTTACCATTAGTAAACTTAAACCCATAAATTAACACACGCCTACCAGCAAACTGCATAGAAGTATTACCTGTGAATATAACACCAGCAATTGTTTGAGCCTTTAAAACTATCCAAGGAGATGTTGTAGTGCTATTGCTATTGGTAAAATTTATTACTCCCCAATTATTATAAATTCCATTTGTTACAACAATTGTATCTCCTGGCAATGCTGCATTCATTCTATTTTGCAAATTGCTTTTAGTATTAACAATATAATTTGTTGCATACAAAGAATTTGCAACAAAAAGCAGTGTTACACCAATCAAGAAAAATTTTATGTGTTGTAACGTATACATCTATTCGTAAAAGATTTTTACCAAAATATTTTTATTAGCATCTTTTATTTTCTCTGCTTGTTTTTTATAATTTTCATCATTATAAATTACCGCAGCCTGTAACAGTAATCCATAAAAATCTTTAGGAACAAATGGTTTTATTTGTTGGTACTCCCATTTCTTTTCATTCATAGCATATGGTAATATGTAATCTAAAGCTTTTTTAATGCTTCTGCCGTCTTCAGTTTCAAAATGCCATAAATTAACACCAATTTTTTCAGCAACTTTTGCTAGTGAAAACAAAGCTTCAATGTTAAAAGAACTATAACTAATTCCTAATGTTCTTACTAATTCTTCTGGTTGCTTACCATCTGGCTCAATTTGATGTTCAATTATTTTTTTTGCATTTGAAGCTACGTTATTTGCAATTTCGTTTTGTCCGCAAAAAAGGGCTATTGCAGCTATTTGATTATCGTAAAATGTTTTATGATTATTCTTTGTTTTGCCTTCGTGTTTTCCATTTTTGCTTGTTAACATCCAATTTAAATAACTACTAAACCATTGCTTTATACCTACCTCATCCTCTTTTTTCCAAAAAGGCGATAACCTTAGTAGTGCAATATCATCAAGCATTAAAGGCAAATTGTGAGTGTCGATAATTCCACTTCCTCTTCCTGTATCTGACCCTGTTGTCATTTGTGCATGGTTTAGATTTGGCAGCATCATTGTAGCTGTATCTAAAAACCAAAAGCGTATCAGATTGGTTGCTTTTTCTGCGTATTTATTTTCATCGGTAAAATAATATGCCCAAGAAAGTAGTCTTACTGATGCTATCAATTTATCAAAATACTTATCGTCTGTTATCTTATCAACCTCAGGATTTTTTTGTCCGTCTTTTCGGATATATGGTTTGCCATCTGGCTTTGAGGAATCGTACCAAAAGTATTTAGCCAAACTCATATACTCATGCATATTACCACAAGGAGGTGTAAACTTTTTATCCATTACAGAACCAAACTCATAATTAAATAGTTTGTCTGCCTGCCGTTTTAATTCAACTACTTTTTTGGTTAAAGTTTCATTGCTTTTTATACTCTGTTTAATAGCAGCTACTTTATCAGCATTAACATAAATGAGCTTTAATTGTTGAGCTTTTACATTCTTTACAAAAAATATTGATAGTAATATTATGATATGTATTTGTTTAAATCTCATTGTTTATTAGGAATATTTAAGTCACTCAAAAATTTAACAATTGCTTTGCTCAAAGCTGTATTTTGCTCCTTAGGAAATTTTCCGTGCATTCCACCTTCAATTGTCATAAACTCACTCTTAGCTCCTACTTCATCAAATTTCTTTTTCAAATCAACAGATTGTTGATAAGGGACAGTTGGATCGGCATCTCCATGAACAATAAATGTTGGTGGGCTTGTTTTTTTTACATAAGTAATTGGTGATACTGATTCTCGAAACTTTAAACTTTCTGCGTTTGTACCAAGCCAATTAACCAATGATTTATATTTTGAGAAATTAGGTGATGTTAAATCTGCTGGACCATATTTATCAATGATGGCAACAATCGTGTAATCTTTTATTTTTTTATACTCTCCATCAAACTTATTATCGTTTTGTAGTAAGCCAGCCATCAATGCTAAATGCCCTCCTGCACTGCCACCCATTACAACAATTTTATGGGGGTCTATATTCAGTTCTTTTGCATGTTTTACAACATACAAAATTGCAGCCCTAACATCTTCAATTGCAGCAGGTGCGGTAGCTTCAGCAGTCAATCTATATTCAATATTGCCAACAGCGAAGCCCATTTTAAAAAATGAACCATAGCCTGTTTGGCTTTCCTTTACTCCATGATTCCAACCTCCACCATGAATATTAAAAACAATAGGGGTTGGCTTTGGTGCTGTTGGATTATAGTATATATCCTCT
>JBMLRA010000121.1:0-28328 GCA_049241265.1 Chitinophagaceae bacterium | reverse complement strand
CGTTACCACCAGAATTTAAACCATCAATTGTTACGTTGTCTGCACCACTTAAACTAACTAATGGTCCAGCAACAGAACCACCAATTGTAAATGCACCACCACTTGGAGATATAGACAAACTTGTCCAAGCACCATTGTTCAATGCAGCAGATGCTGTTTCAGTTGTATTAGCTGTAATGCTAATTAAAATAGTGTTACCCGTTTGCGACTGACCATTAATAGCATCAAATGCAGCTTTTAATGTTGCATAAGGGCTGCCAGCGTTAGTAGTTGCATCAGCACCAGAAACCGAAACCTGTGCATTAGCTTTTTGAAAGCCAATTACAGAGAATGCAATAGACATCAAAAATGCCAATGCAATCTTACCTACTTTCGAGGTATTGTAGATTTTGTTCATACGTGTTTGTTTTTTATTATTAAAGTTAGTTTCCAATGGTTGTTCCTCTGTAAAACGAGGATGAAATTCCTGAGATAAATTATCTTGCAGATGTAGATAATTCTGTCGAAGTTGATTTGTTGTCATACTTTCTTTTTTAGTTTTTAAAAAATCCTTTTATTTAATTTTCCTTTCTATTAATTAGATAAGGAATGGTTAAAAACCAACAAAATCGAAGGTTTTAACCAAAAACTACTAAATAAATATCGAATTTTTTCAGGTATTTAAGCTATTAAAGCTCTGTTCGGAGGCAATAATAAATATAAATTTTAACACTTTCAAAAAAAAATTAACAATTCCTTCACAATTATAAAAAAAGAAATGGGTTGGCGGAATAAAAAAATAAAATGCAAACAAATTGATGAAACGGCTATTTGAATATATTAACAGACTGTTTTAATTAGTAAGAATCAAACAAGCATTTTAGCTATAACCATAAGTGAGAAACATTAGGTATTAATTTACAAATAAAATAGCAAATCAATAGAAGTTTTGTTTTGAATTGAACAACGAATGCAATTTGTTCAGCAAAAAGAAAGATGCCTAAGGTTATTTAAAAAAAATCAATTAAAGATTAAAGCAGCAGAATCGATTTGGGCTTAAAGTTGCTGGTAAATTTAAAAAATCTAAAAATAAAGATTGCATAACTACCGCAAGCATCAGCTACAATATCAAAAATGTCAAAAGACCTATTCGCAATATAATTTTGCTGCACAAATTCCATTGCAACTCCATAAACAGAACAAAGCAATGCCACCAACCACAATAATTTACTGTTTTGCTTTACAAGAAATGCCACCCTGCAAAAAAGCAAAGAAAGAATATAAAAAATTCCAAAATGAACTAATTTATCAAATTGATACAAATTAAACCAATTAATACTTGGTAACTTTTTGCCAGGTATACAAAGCAAAATGGTTGTAAAAACAAACCAAATAATTGCAGTAAAGATGTAGATGTAAATCGTTTTTTTGCTCAAAATTTAAAATTAAATAAAAAAGGAGGATGTAGAAACAACCTCCTTTTCATCTGAAAAAACCCGCTATTGATTAGCAATTTAACCTCATCAATAATTACGTAAAACAGATGAAAAGGGTTGCCTGTAATAAAAATATTTTTAATTTGTTGTAGTAACTATTGGTTTTCTTTTGGTTTTTAAGGTACTTAATATTTGCTTTTGACGCTCATTATCAACTTTTTGGCTATTCTGTTCAGCGATATTTTGTGCAATATCTTCTTCAATTTTTTTCTTTCGTTTTTGTAATATATTATTTTCATCTGCTAAATTTTCTAATTTCCTATCACTTTTCTTTACCAAATCTTCTTGTGCTGTAATTTGCAGTTCAAGATCATAAGCAGCAGCAACATCCCTTAAACTATTGATATATAATTTTGTTTGATTAATTAATTCAGCATCTGCAGTATCGCTAGCAAAATTGTCAAATCCCTTCCCTATTAAAAAAGTTACAAGTGAAACCTCTTTTTCTTGACGACTTTTTCTATCAACTAATACATAAATGTCGTGTGGTTGATTGTCAAGTTCTTTTAACACGACACCACTGTAGACCACGAAGTCCTTAAACTTTTTTCCTTTGTAACCTAATTTTTCAAAATTTTTGTCAATAGCCTCTCTAACAGTACTTTCTACAAATGGAATTTCACCAACCACTCCAGGCACATCCTTTTTATTTAGTTGTGTAACAGTAAATCTGCTTTGGCTAAAACCTAAACTAGCAGCTAGTAATAACAACAGAATTGCATAAATTTTCTTCATATATTATTTTTTAAAATATCAAAAGGCTTACAAATACAACGAATTAACTACTTATTTATTTTCTTTTTAAAAACAATAAACCGATTTCTAAGAACAGTACTAGATACAAAACAAAAATCTTAATTTAATATTGCTTTATTAAAACAAATGCAGCAAGAACTTTTACAATATTTAAGATGCCCCATTAGTAGAGAAAGATTAGAACTACAAATTATTCACACTAATGAAAAACTATACAACGGCACTCCCAAAACTTATATTAGCGAGGGTCTTCTGTTAACATCAGATTTTTGCTATCCAATTATTAATGGAATACCAAGATTATTAGTAGAAACAATTTTTGAATATGAGGATTTTTTGCAAAAACACCTTCCAGATTTTTTAATAAGAAAAGAAAGAATATTAAAAAAATATCAACACTTAATTGAGAAGGTTTTAAAGAAAAACAGCCATACAAAAAAGAGTTTTACGCAAGAATGGAATTTATTCAATTATGAAAGTGACACTACTTGGAATGCAAATCCACAAGAAATGCTTGAAAGATTTTTAAGAGAAACAGATGAAAATACTGCATCAATAAAAGGTAAAATTATTTTAGATGCAGGCTGTGGAAATGGATTATTAAATAATTTAATCGCCAATGCTGGAGCAACAATTTTAGGTTTTGATTTTAGTTTGAGTATTGAAAAAGCGTTTGAAAAAAACGATAATTCCAATGCTTGGTTTATACAAGCCGATGTTCAATTTCCGCCAGTTGCATTTGAAATGTTTGATATTGTACATTGTAGTGGCGTATTAATACATACCAACAACACAGAACTAAGTTTCTCTTGCCTGTGTCCTTGTGTAAAAAAGTCAGGTAAATTAAGTGTTTGGCTCTATCATCCTCGAAAAAACACATTACATAATATTTTTAATTTTATTAGAAAATATAGTAGCAAACTTCCCTTAAAACTACAATATTATTTGTACTTATTTACCCTATACCCAATAACATATATTATTAAAAAAGCAAAAGGAAATAAGCAAAACAATAGGGAAATGATGATTGATATTTTAGACTGGATGACACCAGAATTTAGATGGGAACACACCCATAATGAAGCAGCAAGTTGGTTTGCAAAACGTAATTATCAAAACATAAAAGTAACCACAATCGAAGTGTTTGGGTTTAATATAATTGGAGAAAGGGCTTAATAGAAATAGTTGAATAACCAATACATTAAAGTACTTTAAGTAAGTGTTATCAACTTTAAACTTTAAACTTCAAACATTAAACATACATTTGGCTATGCCAAAAGAAATAAAACCTACCTCAAAAAATTACGAAGATTTATTCTTTGTTGATACTTCAAAATCTGTTTGGAATTATAGTTTGTTGAGTGATGAAGATGTTAAAAATTTTCAGGCAGGAACAAACTATTCAATGTATAAATTTCTTGGCAACAAGCAACTACAAGTTTTAAAAACTTGGGGTAGCTATTTTGCAGTATGGGCACCAAATGCAACATCTGTAAGTGTTGTAGGGTATTTCAACAAATGGGACAAAACAACACATCCTTTAATTGTTCGTAAAGATGGCAGTGGTATTTGGGAAGGATTTATTCCAAACATTCATTGTGGCGAAGCATATAAATATCATATTGTTGGCTACAAAGGATTGAAGTTAGATAAAGGTGACCCATATAGTCATTATTGGGAAAAACGTCCTTACACTGCAAGTATTACTTGGCAAACTGGTTATGAGTGGAAGGATGCAGACTGGATGAAAAAACGCAAGAAACACAATGCCCTCAATGCCCCATATTCTGTGTACGAAGTGCATTTAGCTAGCTGGATGCGACCTAATAAAAATGATGAGGAAACTTATAATACTTATGCTCAAATAACAGAAAAATTAGTTCCATATGTAAAAGAAATGGGCTTTACACACGTTGAATTAATGCCTGTTATGGAACATCCTTTTGATGGTAGTTGGGGCTATCAGGGTGTAGGATATTTTGCACCCACTTCTCGTTTTGGTAGTCCACAAGATTTTGCGTCAATGGTGGATGCTTTTCATCAAAATGATATTGGTGTTATTTTAGATTGGGTGCCTTCTCATTTTCCCTATGATGCACACGGTTTATTTATGTTTGATGGCACTCACACCTACGAATATGCAGATATGCAAAAAGGTTATCACCCCGATTGGAAAAGTTATGTGTTTAATTATAAACGTGGTGAGGTTAAAAGTTTTTTAATTAGTAGTGCAAGATTTTGGTGCGATGTTTTCCATATAGATGGAATAAGAGTTGATGCTGTGAGTAGTATGCTACGACTGGATTACAGCAGAACTGCAGGTCAATGGCAACCCAACGAATTAGGTGGCAATGGCAATCTTGAAGCTATTGCTTTCATTAAAGATTTGAATGAAACTTTATACCGAGATTTTCCTGATATACAAACTATAGCAGAGGAAGCAACTGATTGGCCAGGCATTAGCAAACCTACAAGCCTTGGTGGGCTTGGTTTTGGAATGAAATGGATGATGGGGTGGATGCACGATACTTTAGATTACTTTAAAATGGAACCCATCTTTCGTCAGTTTCATCAAGATAAATTTTCGTTTAGTATGATGTACTATTACGATGAAAATTTTATGCTACCACTAAGTCACGATGAAGTGGTACATGGCAAAAGCCCAATGCTATATAAAATGCCCGGCGATGAGTGGCAAAAGTTTGCCAACCTGCGTTTGCTATACACTTATATGTTCACACACCCTGGCGGCAAGCTATTGTTTATGGGTAACGAGTTTGGTGCAACAAGTGAGTGGAATTACAGAAGCGAATTGCAATGGGAATTGCTTGATTTTGTTAGCCACGGCGGAATGAAATATTGTGTTCAAAAATTGAATGAATTGTATAAATCTACACCAGCATTATACGAAAAACAATTTGAACAAGGTGGGTTTGAATGGATAGATTTAAACCACAGAGCAGAAGGCGTAATTGTTTATAAACGTAAAGGATTAAAACCAAAAGATGATGTATTAATTGTGTTAAACACAACGCCCGTGGTTCGCAACAATTGGGAAATAAGTTTGCAAGGAAAATATAAATGGAAAGAAATTTTTAACAGTGATAGTAAGGAATTTTGGGGTACTGGCGATGTAATAAATGTGAATGAGATAGTAGGAAAAAAAGTAGATAAAAAAAGTAAATGGTATAAAATGAACGTGCATTTACCAGCATTGGGAGCAGTGGTGTTGGGGTAAATACAAAGAACAAAACAAATTAGAATCTAAACATTATCATATTTGCTTTAATAAAAAAAATAAGGATACTTAGTTGGAATAAAATAAAAGCAAGCCATTAAAATTTTTTAAAAAAAGGCAAATTGCTTTATCTCAACTTAACAGTATGCCCATATATGCTTGAATATCTGTATTCATAAATAAATTTTTGCCACAATTATTAGATAGGCAGTTATTCCCTGCACAACTCCCTAATAATTATTTCATGTTGAGGATAAATTTTCACTAAAGCATCTGCTTTTGCCAGTTCAAAATCCTCAAAATCAAAACCTGGTGCAACTGTGCAGCCAACAAAAGAAAAAGAGGACTCTTTTAGTGGGCGGCTAGCAAACCAGCAATTGGCAGGAACAAAAAAATGAAAGTATTGTCCTTTAGTAATATCATTACCTAAAGTAAAGGTAATTAGTTCTCCATCGGTATCAATTACAAAAACATTTAATGGCTCACCATAATAGAAATGCCAACATTCATCACTTTTAATTTTGTGAAAACCCGAAAAATTTCCTTGCTCTAATAAAAAATAAACAGACGTAGAAAAAGCTCTGTCTCCTTTAAAACCCTTTGGTAAAGCACGTTTTGGAATTACTTCTTGCGAACGATAACATTCTCTATAATATCCTCCTTCTGGATGTGGTAATAGTTTGTATTCTCTAATTAGGTCTTGTGGCGTAAGCATAAATAAAATTTGGTGACAATATTAATATTAATTATTTACTTTGGTAATCATTAGGAATGAAACGTATTATTACCATCATATTATTTTCTTTATTCATAAGCAATTTGCATTCTCAAGTATTGAAGGATTTTAGAATTACAAAGTGTTATTATGATTCAACGAAACTGTATTTTGAGTATGAGTTTAAAACCTTAGAAGATATTAAAATCAATGAATTTGCAAACTTTTCAATTACAACTTGCCCAGATAAAGCAATTGAACTAGCTGTATCAGTTAGAAAGTTTGATTTTGGTTCATTAATTAGATATACTCAACTTGAATGTAATATTACCTGCGATATGGGATACTATATGTCAGATATAGATGGCTATAATGGTAGAACATCAGTAAAAATAAAAAAAGGGAAAACTTATACCAACAAGGCATTTATACACTTACTCGATTTGTTTCCTCTATCAAATACACCAGATAGTTTAATTGGTACTTATGAGATAAAATTAGTTCAGCCTCTATGGTTGCTAAAAGATGACATAAAAAGAAGTGTTTATTCAGAATTAGTAAAAATTGAGTTGCCTGCATACTCTTACGATAGTTTATTTTCAAAACGATATCACACAGAACAATGATTCTTTTCAAATTAGCCTCTCAGCTTCACCAATACATTCAGCAACAAAAAGCACTAGGCAAAACAATAGGTTTTGTACCTACAATGGGTGCATTGCATAAAGGTCATATTTCCCTAATAGATAAAAGTAAAGCAAGCTGTAATATTACTGTTTGCAGCATCTTTGTTAATCCCACACAATTCAATGATGTAAAGGATTTTGAAAAATATCCAATCACCATTGAACAAGATATTTATATGCTTGAAATAGCAAAATGTGATGTTCTTTTTCTTCCATCAGTTGATGAAATGTATCCAAAAGATTTTGATAAAAACAAACAGTATAATTTAGGTTTTATTGAAACTGTTTTTGAAGGAGCTTATCGCCCAGGCCATTTTAATGGTGTTTGTATGGTGGTGGAAAGATTGTTAAATATTGTTACCCCTAACAAACTTTTCTTGGGCCAAAAAGACTACCAGCAATGCATTGTATTAAAGAGATTAGTAGAAATAATGAATGCAAATATTAAGATTGAAATTTGTCCAACATCTCGTGAAGAAAATGGTTTGGCAATGAGCAGCAGAAACAAAAGATTAAGCGAAGAAATGAAGAGCAAAGCAAAAATCATTTACGAATCTTTTGTAAATATTAAAAAGGAAATTAATACATCGAATAGTAGTAAGTTGATTGAAAACACAAAATCATTATTACTGCAAAATGGTTTTGATAAGATTGATTATTTAAGCCTTGCAAATGCTGAAACACTTGCTCCTATTGAACAATGGGATGGAAGCAGCAAGTTGGTAATTTTAGTTGCAGCATTTACTGAAGGAGTAAGATTGATTGATAATATGATATTAAATTAAAAACAAATTCCTGCTTTAGCACATTACAACAACTTTACAGCAATATGTTTGCAATTCAATAATTAAAATATTTTGAGTAATAAAATGGAAGCAAAAAAAGTATCAGAAAGTTATACAGTGATGAATGAGTTAGTGTTGCCTAATGACACTAATACATTTGGGAATTTAATGGGTGGTAGATTAATGTATTGGATGGATATTGCTGCTGGCATTGTTGCAGTTCGCCATAGTAATGCCCCTTGTATGACTGCAAGTGTTGATAACATTAGCTTTAAAACGCCTATCAAACTTGGCAACTTAGTAAGAATAGAAGCAAAAATTACACGTGCATTCAATACCTCTATGGAAATACATTTAAAGGTTTGGGGTGAGGATAGCTTGCATCAATACAAGTATGAAAGCAACGAAGCATATTTTACATTTGTTGCATTAGACCCTAATAACAAACCAAGACCTGTAGCTCCTGTTATTCCTGAAACACAAGCAGAGCAAGACAATTATGATGCAGCTTTAAGAAGAAGGCAATTAAGGTTGATACTTGGTGGCAAATTAAAACCAGATGATGCTAGCGAATTGAAAGCACTGTTTGTTAAGAATTAGTTTGTTGTTTACAGTTTGAGGTTTATGGTTATACAAAACTGTAAACCTCAAACCGTAATCATTAATTATTTTTTCAACTCAATTCTAAATGTAGTTCCTTTACCAATTTCACTATGTTTAACATAGATAATGCCTTTGTGGTATTGCTCAATAATTCTTCGAGTTAAAGTTAATCCCAAACCCCAGCCACGTTTTTTAGTTGTAAATCCAGGCTTAAAAACCTTATCAATATTAGCTTTATTAATTCCTTTCCCTGTATCAGCTACTTCAATAAAAATTTTATTGGCATCTTCAGCAATGCTGATGTATATTTTTCCTTTACCCACCATTGCATCTAAAGCATTTTTTAAAAGGTTTTCAATAACCCAATCAAACAATGGTGGAGATATGTGTGCAGTGATGTTTTGATTACTTGCAACAAGATTAAAATTAACATTTTGCCCTGCACGTTTTTTAATGTAATCCATCATCATTTGCACTTGTGAAACAATGTTTTTTTCTTCCAAATGTGGTGTACTACCAATTTTGCCAAACCTATCACTAATCAATAAAAGCCTATTGATATCCTTTTCCATTTCAGGCACAATTTTTTCGTTGCCTTTAATATCTCTTAGCATTTCAAGCCAACCTTCAAGACTGCTCACTGGTGTTCCAAGTTGATGAGCTGTTTCCTTTGCAAGCCCTGCCCACACTTGGTTTTGTGTACTTTTATAATTTGTTTGTAATAGCATCAATAGAATAGCAATAAAAAGAATTACAATTATCAACTGAACTATTGGATAATAACGAGCTTCTTTTAACAACTTAGATTCACCATAATATACTTTATTAATTTGTGTCGTATCGTAAGGGTTTTTCCAAACAATAGGTTGGGATAAATTTTTAAATTCTATTATTTTCTTCTTAATATAGTTTTTATCATTTAATACAGACACACTATCAAGATTTCTATGGTCTAATACTTCTTCTTTTTCAGTCACCAAAATAATAGGAATGTCTAAACTATTCTCTATCATAATTCTGCTTGCAAGATTTGTAACATTTGTATCAGAGCTACCATTAACCTTAATTGCTTCTACCCACTGTTCAATTTTACGCCTTTCGTCGGCAGCAATTTTTTTAGAGATATACTGAGAATAAAATATTGTACCAATAACTATAAGTATAGCAACTAAAGCAAGTATTGATTTAATATTTAACAGTCTTAAAAACATAATTTGATAGAATGCTAGGGTAATTAATATTAAAAAATTATCCTTCGATTAAAATGTTCCCAGTCATTTCTTTTGGAATATTTAAGCCCATTAGTGATAATATAGTTGGTGCAATATCTCCTAGTTTTCCAGCTTTTAATGTGCCTTTATAATCACTGCTAATTAAAAATAATGGAACTAAATTTAGAGAGTGCTGTGTATTTGGACTACCATCTTCATTAATCATAAAATCTGCATTGCCGTGATCGGCAGTTACTAAAATATCATAGTCTTGTTTTAATGCTGCAGTTACAACTTTTTCAACACAAGTATCAACAGTTTCAACTGCTTTTACAACAGCACTAAAAACACCTGTATGCCCTACCATATCTGCATTTGCAAAGTTTAAACAAATAAAATCTGCATAGCCCTTTTCAATTTCTGGAACCAAAGTATCAGCCAATCCATAAGCACTCATTTCTGGTTGTAAATCATACGTTGCTACTTTTGGTGATGGAACAATCATTCTTGTTTCACCTTCAAACTCCTGCTCTCTTCCTCCACTAAAAAAGAAAGTAACGTGAGGGTATTTTTCAGTTTCAGCCATTCTTATTTGCTTCTTTCCATTAGCAGCCAAAACTTCACCTAATGTGTTATTCAGATTATCATTTTCAAACATCACATTCACATTGTTAAATGTAGCATCATACTCTGTCATTGTGGTGTAATGCAAATTCAACTTATGCATACCAAAGTCAGGAAAGTTTTGTTGTGTAAGCACTTCAGTAATTTCTCTACATCTGTCAGTTCTAAAGTTAAAACAAATTACAGCATCGTTTTCGTTTACGATTGACGATTGACGATTGACGATTTGCTTATTAATAATTGGCTTAATAAATTCATCTGTAACACCTGCATTGTAAGATGCTTCAACAGACTTTAAAATATCGTCACTTTCCTCTCCTACTCCATTAATAATTGCATCATAAGCAAGCTTTACACGTTCCCAACGTTTATCTCTATCCATTGCATAATACCTGCCAGTTACAGTTGCAATTTCACCAACGCTATTGTTCAAATGATTCTGTAAATCAGTTAAGAAAACCAATCCACTTTTAGGGTCACAATCTCTACCATCAGTAAAGGCGTGAACATATACTTCTTTTAAATCATTTGCTTTGCACACATCTATCATTGCTTTTAGATGATTGATGTGTGAGTGAACACCTCCATTACTCACCAAACCCAACAAATGCAATGGTTTTGAATTTTCTTTTGCATATTTTACAGCAGCAAGTAAATGCTGGTTCTGTGCAAATTCGCCAGTGCGAATAGCTACATTAATCCTTTGTAATTCCTGATAAACAACACGACCAGCACCTAAGTTTAGATGCCCTACTTCGCTATTACCCATTTGCCCATCAGGTAAGCCCACAGCCTCACCACAAGTCACAAGAGTACTGTTAGGATATTTGCTATATAACGACTTTACAAATGGAACATTTGCATTTTGTATAGCATCGGCAGTTTTTGATTTGCCTAATCCCCAACCATCCATAATTATTAAAATAACTTTCTTGCTCATAATGTAAAATTAAAATGTGTTTTAGTTGGCAGGTATTAATAATTTATTTGTTTCATTAATTAAATTCATTGAACCGGTAAGATGCAAAGTTTGTATGCCAGCCAATTTTGCACCTTCAATATTTTTGTAAGTATCATCAATAAACAAAGTTTCTTGTGCTTCAAGATGTTGCTCTTTTAAAATCGCCTGATAAGACTCAATATTAGGTTTTCTTAATCCAAGAATTTGGGAATAATAATCTTTTATAAAATAATCACTGAATTTGTGTTTTGGATTTGTTTGTTCGTAAGTCTTCAAAAAACAATCGTAATGTATTTTATTGGTATTGCTAAAAAGATAAACATTGTATCGTTTATTTATTTCATCAAGCCACTCAAGTCTGTCTATCCAAAAGTCACCCAGCATTGCGTTCCAGGCGTTTTCTAAATCGCTGTTAGAAATTTTTGTATTCGTGATATTTCTGATTCCTTCGTAAAATTCTTCAGCAGAAATCTCACCTATTTCTATTTGTTCAAAAGGTTTCGAAACAAAGTCTTGCCTGTAATATTCTTCAAAATTAATAATGCCAAGATTAACAAATGCGTCCTGTGTTTTTTGATAGTTTATCTTTAAGAAGATGCCTCCTAAGTCAAAAATTATATTCTTTATTGCCATTAATTTTGAATTGATTTTATAGTATCCCACAAATAAGTTGCTACGAGTTTATTCCCTTCATCGTTTAAATGCACACCATCGGTAGTCAACAATCCTTCAGCTATATTTTCATAATTATGTTCTTGAATGTAGTTTGTGAACACACTTCTTAAGTCACATAAATAAAGATGATATTCTGTTACCAGTTTTCTCACAACATCGCTGTATAAATCTAAATCTTTATCTTGTACATTGGCTTTATCTTTCAACTCCCCTATTAAGGATGGAGTACATAAAATAACTTTACTGTTTGATGATAGTAATTTTACAATAATAGCTCTATAAAATTTCTCGTATCGTTCAATATCCAAACCTGTTCCTGTTTTATTTTTAGCCCAAACATCATTAATTCCAATATAAACAACTGTAATATTTGGAGACTTAGATAAAACATCTTTTTCAATTCTTAAATACAAATCATAAACCCTATCACCACTAATACCTGCACCAATTGTTTGGTATTTTTTAACTAAATCCATTGCTTCTATTTGCCTATTAATTAAACTGATATATCCATTCAATTGCCTGCCTTGTTCAGTGATAGAATCACCAAAAAAAATTACTGTACGTCTATTATCTCTTTTAAAAGACATTAAAAGCATTACAATAATAAAAGTTATGAATAAAACAAGGCTAGTAGTCAAGATTGATTTATTAAATATAAAATGAATAGCAAAAATAGAGTTGTGCTAAGAAGTTTGTTTAATTATTTGGACTACAAAAAAATGTTGATTGAAAAAAAAAATTACAAGTTCAATAAAAACCTACATTTGTGCCAACAACGCTACACACTAACTGTGTGTGGCGTTGTATTTTTTTATATTCTAAACAAAGATATTATGAGCGAATATGTAACACAAGAAACCTTCGATAAAATGAGGGAAGACTTGCACAGAATGAAAGGAATTGATAGGCCCGCTGCTTCTAAAGCTATAGCTGAAGCAAGAGAAAAAGGAGATTTAAAAGAGAATGCAGAATATGATGCAGCAAAAGAAGCACAAGGAATGCTTGAAGCTAGAATAAAACAATTAGAAGGGGTAATTGCTAATGCAAAAATTGTTGACCCTTCAACAATTGATATTAGCAAAGTTTCTATTTTAACTAAGGTAACTATTACAAATATTGGCACAAAAAAAACAGTAACTTACCAAATAGTAGGTGAAAAAGAAGCAGACTTAAAATTACAAAAAATTTCTGCATCATCGCCTATTGGCAAAGGTTTATTAGGCAAAAAAAAGGGAGAGATTGCAGAAGTGCAAGCACCAACTGGACTTATTAAATTCAAAATTGATAATATTTCTATATAATTAGATAATGACCATCTTTTCAAAAATTATCGCAGGAGAAATACCAAGTTACAAAATTGCAGAGAACGACAAATTCTTTGCTTTTTTAGATATTTTTCCTGTGCAGAAGGGGCACACACTTATTGTACCAAAAATTGAAACTGATAAAATATTTGATTTGTCCAATGATTATTTATCGGAGATTTTAGTGTTTGCAAAACCAATTGCAAAAGCCATTGAAATGGCTTTTTTATGCAATAGAGTAAATATTATTACTGTTGGGTTAGAAGTGCCACACGCACATATTCATCTTATACCTACTAATGTAACTAATGATATGAACTTGGGTAAAGACAAATTAAAACTTGACCCTAAAACCCTTTCAGATATACAACAATCAATTACACAATTTTTATAAAAACTCTACTAAAAATAGGTTTGTATTATTAAAACCCCTTACATTCGCATTACCAATTACAGGTTGCTCCTCGTCTCTAGGTGTTTTTTGTAAATGCTTCGGAAATATCGGTTTACTGTATTGGAATTTTTTAATCACTTAATCATTTACAAAATGAACATTTACGTTGGTAACTTAAATTGGAACATGACCAATGACGATTTAAACAATCTTTTTACTCCTTATGGAGAGGTTGTTTCTGCTAAAATCGTAACAGAC
This sequence comes from Chitinophagaceae bacterium, assembly GCA_049241265.1. Lineage (GTDB taxonomy): Bacteria > Bacteroidota > Bacteroidia > Chitinophagales > Chitinophagaceae > CAIVPM01. The sequence goes on along the minus strand of JBMLRA010000121.1, from coordinate 14,640 downwards.
AAATTTAAAAACGACCGCAGCAAAGGCTTTGGTTTCGTTGAAATGAGCGATGAAGATGGCAAAGCTGCTATTGAAGCTTTAAACGAAACTGAAATTGATGGCCGTAAAATTGTAGTTAACGAATCTCAACCACGTCCTGCTGGCGAACGTCGTCCAGGTGGTGGTGGTGGTTTCCGTGGTGGAAACGGCGGAGGCGGTGGTTTCCGTGGTGGAAACTCTGGTGGCGGTGGCTACAGCAGAGATCGTAACTCTGGTGGTGGCGGTGGCTACAACAGAGACCGTAACTCTGGTAGTGGCGGCAGCGGTGGATATAACAGATATTAATATCATTTTTCCATAGTTATTAAAAGAGCCTTGAAAGTTAGCTTTCAAGGCTCTTTTTTTGTAGTTTCGTTTATATACTTGGTTAAAATAACAGATGCAAAAGCTGCAACATCTATGCTAAAATTTGTTAAAAATTAAATAATGAGTGCCTCCATTTTCATAAAAAACAAAGCCCAATCATTAGTATTGGGTTTTGTTTTATTTTTTTTCAATACAGCTTTTTCTCAAACCAACCTTGTACCCAACCCTAGCTTTGAGCAATACACAATATGCCCTGCTGCAACTAAAGCAGACAAACCTGACTATTGGTTTAAGCCAGATTTACGTGGAGCTGGTTATTGCAATGTATGTACTACACACCCTTGGACGGGAGTGCCATACAATGTGGTGATTAATGATACCAGTTATCAAGTTCCAAGAACGGGAAACGCATATATAGGTATGTTTTATTTGAATGCAATTCCAAATGCACGTAACTATTATGAAGTGCAATTATTAGATAGCTTAAAGCAAGGGCAATATTATTATGCCGAATACTTTGTAAGTCTTTGCAATCCTTTAAGACGTGGTTGTAATAATCAATCTTTGCTATTTAGTAAAAATGCAGTATTTGTTGACACTGCAAATTCAATAAAAATACTACCTGCTAATCCTCAAATTACAAATTATGGTAATCCAATAGTCACTGATACCATAAATTGGGTAAAAGTAAGTGGCATATTTAAAGCACAAGGTGGAGAGCATTATTTAACACTTGGTAACTTTAAGGATGATGCCAATACTGCATTTTCTATTGTTAAGCCTACAGGGTACTATGGTGCTGCTTATTATGTAGATGATGTAGCAGTATATGCTTTAGATAGCTTTTGTTTAAAGGCAAATGCAGGTAAAGACACCACTATTGCACTAGATGATAGTGCATTTATAGGCAGTTATACAAATGGTATAGATAGCTTAAAATGGTTAAATAATAACACAGTTATAGATAGCATAAGACCAGGCTTTTGGGTGAAGCCAACGGCAAGCACATTTTATATTTTAACCCAAACTGTTAATGGCTGCACCAGCATTGATACAGTTTATGTGAATGTTAGCACAGTGCCTTTAAAATTTATCAGCTACAACCTTATTCCATCATTGCTAGGCACGAAGCAATCTATAGAAAACTTATGGACAACAGCCAACGAAATCAACGTTTCTCATTTCAACATACAACGCAGTACCAACACCAAAGACTACACCACAATCGGCACACAAAAAGCAAATAATAAAAACTACAACGAATACAGTTTTACCGACCCATTAACCACTAACAATTTACCATTAACCTTGCACTATCGAATCGAAAGCGTAGATTTCGATGGAAGAAAACAATATTCAATGGTTCAACAAGTCAACACCAAACACCAAACATCAAACATTGTTTTATTCCCAAACCCTGCCAAAGATTATATAAACATTTTAGCCAACGAAAACATAAAAGAAGTAAAAATAATAAATCAGTTCAGGCAAGTTTTAGAACAACAAATACCAAACACCAAACAAATTACAATAAGCACCAAACAATTTGCGAAAGGTTTATATATCGTTCAAATAATTTTTAAAGACGGTACAACCAAAAACGAGAAGTTAATAATTGAATGAATCATTTAATGCTAAATGCCTTTGAAATTTTGCAAATTCAAAGGCATTTTTTTGTATGTTATCCAATTCAAAAGCTAGTTCCAAATATCCATCTTACACCTAAATACTAATAAAAACCACTCCCACACGCTCAAACTGTTATCTTTGCCCAAATTTTAAATAAAGTAATGATTACATTTAGTGAGTTAGGCTTAGACGAAAAATTAGTCCAAGCAACAGATTCGTTGGGGTTTGTGAACCCAACAACCATCCAAGAAAAAGCAATTCCCATTCTTTTAAGTGGCACAACAGATATGATTGGATTGGCACAAACAGGTACAGGTAAAACTGCTGCTTTTGGTTTGCCATTATTACAACTAGTTGATGAAAAACAAAGATTTGCACAAGCATTAGTTATTTGCCCAACACGCGAATTGTGTATGCAAATTGTAACAGAAATTGAGCTGTTCAAAAAATTTATGCCATCTATGAATGTAGTGGCAGTATATGGTGGCTCAAGCATTGGAATGCAAATTAGAGATTTAAAACGTGGTGTTCAAATTGTGGTAGCTACACCAGGTCGTTTAATTGATTTAATTGAAAGAAAAGCTATTAACCTTGAAGAGATAAAATATGTGGTGTTGGATGAAGCAGATGAAATGTTGAATATGGGCTTTCAGGAAGACATTGAATTCATTTTGCAAAACACCCCAAAAAAAGAAAGTACTTGGTTGTTTAGTGCTACAATGCCACCAGAAATTAAAAAGGTTAGCAAAAAGTATATGAATAACCCACAAGAAGTAACTGTGGGCAAAATGAATACTGCTAATAAAAATATTGATCATCAATACTGTGTAACATCTGCACAACATAGATACGAAACGTTAAAACGTTTAATAGACTTTAATCCTGGTATGTATGGCATTATCTTTACACGTACCAAATTAGATGCCCAAGATATTGCTGAAAAACTAACAAGAGAAGGTTATGATATTGATGCTTTGCATGGCGATTTAAGCCAACCTCAACGCGATAAAGTAATGAATGCTTTTAGAGATAAAACGCTTCAATTGCTTATTGCTACTGATGTTGCTGCTCGTGGTATTGACGTGAAAGAAATTACTCACGTAATTAACTACGAACTTCCAGATGATACAGAGGTTTATACACACAGAAGTGGAAGAACTGGACGTGCAGGTAGCACAGGAGTTTGTATGAGCATTGTACACGCAAGAGAAACCTTTAAATTAAGAGGTATTGAAAGACTTATTCAAAGCACCATACACAAAGTTGAAATTCCTACAGGTAAAGATGTTTGTAGAAAACAATTTTACTATTTTATGGACAAGTTACTGAAAGTTGATATTAGCCACGGCGATTATCAAACCTATTTACCAATGTTGCAAGAAAAGTTTGCAGATGTGAGTAAAGAGGAAATTTTAATGAGGCTTGCAGCTACTGAATTTGATAGATTTTTACGTTACTATGAAAATAGTGAAGACTTAAATTTAAGAGCAAATAGCAGAGACAATAACAGAAGAGAACCAATTAGAGGTGGCAGAGATGAAGGAAGAAACGATAGAAGCAGAGATAGAGGAAATGATAGAGGTGATAGAGACAGAAGACCAAGTGGTGATGGAAATACTACTAGATTATTTGTAAATCTTGGAACTAAAGACGGTTTTTATAAAGCTAGTTTCTTACAATTTGTGCTTGATTTAAGCGATTTAAAGAAAGATGTTTTAGGAAGAATAGATATGAAGGAAATGAATAGCTGGGTTGAGATTGACAAAAAATTTGCAAATCAAATGATTAATGCTATTGATGGCAAAAACTATCGTGGCAGAAAGATTAGAATGAATGATGCTAACTCTAGATAGTTGAATAATTCTGTAATTAATAATAAAACCCTTTCTTTTTTTAGAAAGGGTTTTTAGTTGAATATAACTTTGCATTAATGACTCTACAAGAACTTCAACACAACAACTTTTTAACTATTAGTGGTCCTTGCAGTGCTGAAACTGAAGAACAAGTTTTACAAACTGCAAAAAGGCTTGCAGCAACTGGAAAAGTAAATCTATTAAGAGCAGGAATCTGGAAGCCTCGTACGAGACCTGGAATGTTTGAAGGTGTTGGAACTGCTGCATTACCTTGGCTTTTAAATGCAAAAAAAATTACAGGGCTGCCTACTACCGTTGAAATCGCTACTGCTAAACAAGTTGAAGATGCTTTAAAATTTGAAGTTGATGTGTTATGGATTGGTGCAAGAACTACTGTAAACCCTTTTAGTGTGCAGGAAGTGGCAGATGCACTTAAAGGCGTTGATATTCCTGTTTTAATAAAAAACCCAATTAACCCCGATATTGATTTGTGGCAAGGTGCGGTTGAAAGAATTGAAAAAGCAGGCATCAAGAATATAGGGCTAATTCATCGTGGCTTTTCATCCTATGGCAACAAAGAATACAGAAATGCACCTATGTGGCATTTGGCAATTGAAATGAAAAGCAGAAACCCCGATAAAATATTTATTTGTGATCCAAGCCATATAGGCGGAAGAAGAGACTTATTGCTATCAATTGCTCAAAAAAGTATTGATATTGGATATGATGGATTGATGATTGAAAGCCATATTACACCTGATATTGCTTGGAGCGATGCTGCACAACAAATAACACCAGAGGCATTAAGTGAGTTGCTAGACAAAATTATTTGGCGTAAAAAAACATCTGAAATTGCAGAGCATTTACCACTGCAAAAACTACGCAATCAAATAGATCAATTAGATGATGAGTTAATACAAATGCTTAGCAAAAGAATGCAAGTTGCCGATACTATTGGTGAGTATAAAAAAGCCAATAATATTGCCATTTTTCAGGCAGAGAGATGGAACGATATACTAACTAAAGCGTATGCAAAAAATAACGATTTAGGTTTGAGTGATGAGTTTATTAAGAAATATTTTGAAGCTGTGCATATAGAAAGTATTAATCATCAGAATAAAGTAATGAATAGTTAATAGTATTCATAAGTTGTGATACTTTCTGCTATAATCTCTCCAATTTCATTATAGCTAATTTGTTTAATAACATTACCATTAGCATCGTAATTATAACTGTGCGATTGTTTATAAATTTTATTTAAAATTTGGTCTTTAGTCTCTAAATGAGTTGTATTACCATTACTATCCGTTTCACGCTTCAATGTTATACAACTATTAATCAGTTTGCCATCATTATTAAAATACTGATAAGATAAAGATTGTAACAAGCCTATTCCTTTTGAGATAATATGTCTTTTTTTAAATCTGCTTCTATGAGTCCAAGTACATTCATAATCATAACTTCCATCATTATTAAAAATAAAATACTCTTTCCTGTAAAGGTTTCCATCATTTAAGTAATGAAACACTTCACACTTATTATTGTTATACTTAAATTTTTGAACTTCAAATTCATTTGCCCAATAGTTGTAATGCTCCACTTCTATCAAGCTATCTTTTTTGTCATATCTGTTTTCATAAGCATCAACTAAAACATTATTATTTTCCCAAAATTTTGATGAAATTAAATCACCCTTTACATCATAAATAAAATCTGCTTCGTGACCATCTGTAACATTTTTATTAAGCTGCTTTACGTGTATCAATCTCTTTAAACTGTCATAGACATATTGGTGCTCTATATTTATAAATTTGTATTTTCCTTCAATAGAGTCATTTACTTTAAAAGAAAGACTTGGAATTAAGGTGATTTGATTTTGCCCTTGTATATTATTAACAAACGAGTCAATTGCTTTATTCTCAAAATAAAAGTATCCATAAATAAAATTCTGCAAAAGCCCATTTTTATCAAATTGTTGTTCTTCAAGCCTTGTTAAAAAAAATCCAGTTCCAATCGAGTCGCTAATAACTTGTCTCCAAACTTTTTGCAAAGAATCTTGAGTCATTTTGTGATAATATTTTGTAGTAACACTTTTTACTTTTCCTTTAAATCCCCTGTCAACAGCATTTACTCTATACACCTTATTAGGTATATACTTCTGTGCTTTAACTTGAGTAGCAAATAGCATAACAACTAAAAACAAATATCTCACTGTGTGGTTTTAATTGATACAAAAATATAAGTTTTGTAATTTCATCATTATTTTGTGCCAATGAAGTCAAATCATACCAAAATAACTGTTCCATATATTGCCAGCTTTTCTTCTTTAGATAAAAAGAATACTGTTCTAATTACCGATGAAAACATATTTTCACTTCACACTAAAAAGTTTAAAAACTATAACACAATTGTTATAAAAGCTGGTGAGCAATTTAAGGTTCAAGCAACAGTTGATAGCATTGTAGAACAGCTTTTACATTTGGGTGCTAACAGGGGTACAACCCTTGTGGGCATTGGTGGTGGCGTTATTACAGATTTAACAGGTTACGTTGCTAGTATTTATATGCGTGGCATTAATTTTGGTTTTATACCAACAACATTACTAGCTTTGGTTGATGCAAGTATTGGTGGTAAAAATGGTATTGATGTTGGTGTTTATAAAAATATAATTGGCACCATTAATCAGCCACAATTTATTCTACACGATTATTCTTTTTTAAAAACCTTACCACAAACAGAATGGCAAAATGGTTTTGCAGAAATTATTAAACACACTTGCATAAAAGATGCAGCTATGTTTAAAGAATTACAAACTCATTCGGTAGAATACTACAAAAAAAACAAGCAAGCATTAAGTTTATTAATAGAAAAAAATGCAATGCTTAAAACAAAAATCGTTGCAAAAGATGTGAATGAAAAAGGTGACAGAAAACTGCTGAACTTTGGGCACACTTTAGGTCATGCATTAGAAAATCAGTATCAACTCTCTCACGGTCAAGCAATTTCTATAGGGATGGTATTTGCTTGCAAACTTTCTGAGGAATTGCTCGGCTTTAATCAAACAAACGAAGTAATATCATTATTAAAACAATATGGTTTACCTGTAAATATTGATTTTGATAAAAAGAAAGTTTTTAATGTTTTAACACTGGATAAAAAAAGAAAAGGCGACAACATACAATTCATTCTTTTAAATAAAATAGGCAAGGCTATAATTGAAGATGTATCGTTAAAAAAAATAAAGGAGGTCTTAACTACACAATAGATTTAGTAGATAATTTGCATAATATACCTTATTAAAATAAATCATTATTGCATCATCTTTTATCTTTTTTTTGTTGAAATAAAATCATATTTATGAAGGTTTTTAAATTTGGGGGAGCTAGTGTTAACAGTGTTGAAAGAATAAAAAATGTTGCTGAAATTTTAAAGCAATATTCAACAGATAATTTAGTGATTATTATTTCTGCAATGGGCAAAACAACAAATGCTCTTGAAAAAGTTGCAGAGAGTTTTTTTGATGGAAACAACGCAAAAGCCTTAGAGTTGTATAATGATGTTAAACAACAACATCTTACCACAGCAAAAGAATTGTTGACAAAAAACTTTGATTTATGCTCGCAAGATTTATCTAACTTTTTTACTGAGGCTGAATGGCTTTTACACGATAAGCCTGTAAGAAGTTATGATTATTATTACGACCAAGTTGTAAGCATAGGCGAACTTTTAAGCACTTGCATTGTAAGCCATTTTTTAAATGAAATTGGTTTAAAAAACACTTGGCTTGACGTGAGAGATATTATAAGAACTGATAATAATTTTAGAGATGCTATAGTTGATTGGGAAATTACTGAAGAGAAAGTGAATAGTATAAAACTATACAACTTCAATAAACAGAATATTGTTATTACTCAAGGCTTCATTGGTGCTACTGATGATAATGAAAGTACCACACTTGGCAGGGAAGGAAGTGATTATACAGCTGCCATTTTTGCTAATTTAACGAATGCAGAGAGTCTTACTATTTGGAAAGATGTGGAAGGTGTTATGAATGCTGACCCTAAGCAATTTGCAGAGGCCCAACTAATAAATGAATTAAGTTTTGAAGAAGTAATTGAAATGGCTTTTTATGGTGCACAAGTAATACATCCTAAAACAATAAAACCACTACAAAATAAAAAAATACCATTACTTGTAAAATGCTTCCTAGATGCATCTTTAGCTGGCACCATCATTCACGATAAAAATGTAAAAAATCTCCCCCCAATAATTGTGATAAAAGAAAATCAAGTGCTGATAACGCTGCAAAGTCAGGATTTTTCTTTTGTTGGAGAAAAACCTATGAGTATGCTATATAGCCTTTTTGAAGAGTTTAAAATAAAACCTAATTTAATTCAAACAGGTGCTATTAGTGTTCAAATATGTTTGGATGATAAAAAAGAAAAACTAGAAGCATTATCAGCAAAAGCTGCTAGTATTTTCAATGTACAAGTTCAAAAGCAGCTTACACTCATTAGTATTAGGCACTACAATAAAGTAATTATTGAAAAGGTAATTGGCAATAGAAAAATCATATTAGAACAAAAAACAGAAAACACTTTTCAAGCACTATGCTTTTAAATATTTAATGAATCCTCTTAATAAAAGTAATTGACCAAACCCATAAGTAAGCACTACAATACCTGGTAAAAAAGTAGCATCGAGCAATATAAATCTGTGTGCAATAATTATACTAACAGATATAATAAGAATTATTGAGGCTGGTATTAAAAATTGATACGCAATATTTTTTCTTAGTTTGCTTTTAAAAACATTCACTGCCAATGCAATCATTAATGTTACTACAATCATTAAAAAAAATATTACATATTTTGTATTGCCTAATTCAACAGTGCTCAAAACTTTATAAAAAATAAAGCTGCCTATTACCATTACTATAGCTGTTAAAAATGCTTCTTGGCAATCTTTAATATTTAATTTGTTCATTTTTTTAAACACAATGGTATAAGCTAAAAAACCTAAGCTATACATTGCAATAGCCAATGTTAAATAATTGTCGTTATTGTTCTTTGTGATTAAATCAGTTTTTATTAACAATAAATCGGCTAAGAAAGCAAACAAAAAACCAGCATAAACAAAAGCTTTGGTCCTGCTGTGTTTACTGCGTTTAGTGTTAATAAAGAAAATGATTGCAAGTATAGGAATCATCAAGGGCTTGGTGTAAAGCCTGTATGATGCCAAATCTTGATTGTCGGATAAACATATTCCACAATCGACGAATAAAATAACCCAAAAAATTAAAAACCCGTATTTTTTAAATAAGCTCATTTTAGTTAGTTGTTAAGCAAATGTAACAATAGATTGCTAAGAAAAAAACTAGGTAATTATATTTGTATATGTTATCAAAACAAGAAAAAGATTTTTTAAAATATTGGGAACAAAAAAGAACAGCTAACAAATTCAATCCTTTTTTATTTATGAGTGGATTGGCTGTTGGTTTAGCTATTGGGCTTTTAATTACAGTTTCAATTGGCATAAATTGGTATAAAAGAGCTAATATGGAAGCCAATGCAAAACTTAACCCTTTTGTACTTATTGTGGCAATAGTAGCAACATCGCTGTTCCTAGCATTTTTCTATAATACATTTAAATACGAGCAGAACGAACAACTTTATAATGAATTAAAACATAAAGAAAACAAGGAAAAATAAAAGGTTCCATTTAATTGCTTAAATGAAACCTTACTTACTAGTCAGCTAGTTTAACTATTGTTTATTTAATACTACTTTTTTACCATTATATATTAGTCCATCACTATCGATTTTTACTATATAAACTCCAGATTTTATAGATGCAGCACTCAAATCTACTGTAATGTTATTTACACCTTTTTTCGCATTCATAAACTGTGTTTTTACATTAATTCCAGTAGCAGCTTCAACTACTTTTAACACAATTGATTTATCTTCCTGTGCAATAAATCCTACTTTAAATATACCTTGATTTGGATTTGGATAAATTGTTAAATCGATATCAGTTAAAGATGCAACATATCCTAAATCATCCTTACTGAATCGTAATTTATCTAATGATCCATTAATATTAGATATGCCACCTTTATTGTTTTCCCAAGTAAAATTAACAGCTGTAATATCTTTTAAGTTTATTGTTGCACTATTGTTTTTTGCAATAAACTTAGATAAAGAAACTGTATAATCTTGCTCAGTATTAGTAACACCTAAAGTATATGAATATTGATTTTCCCAGCTTCCAATACCTTTTTTAATTAGCGTAATTTTAAGATTATTGGTACCAAATGCAGTTGCTTTAAATTTGATAGATTTATAATCATTAAAATCTCTCTCAATACCTCCACCTTTAACAAGTTTATATGCAGTAACATAATCTTTTGTTGTGGCTTCAAAATTTATCTTTCTATATAAAGGATATTCATTAACATCTGTTGTGTAACCATTATTAGTTACATTGAATTTCTTGATAGTTGTATTAGTTGTATTATAATCAATATTCCAAGCTCCATCACTCATATATACAAGATCATTTACAATGCTATTAACACTCATATATAAGTTACCTTCATACGAATCAGCAACAGGAATTGAAACACTGTTTATTGCATTTGGTTTTAAAACAATATTGATCAGTTTAGTAATTGCAAGAGCGTCTTCGTTTGATTTTTGCAATACTTTAAAATTACAGCTAGTAACATTTGTTGGATTGTTTATTACTAATTCAATATTGGTTCTTTCTCTTCTTATAGATTTGATGTATACACTTGGCAAATCAGTAGCATTATTAGCCAATGGTTGCAAGGTTTGAATGCTAGAAACTTTATTCAACACATCTTTTGTCATATCCACAACTGTGTTATAACTAGATGCCCACAGTTGAAAGTTATACATCGTATCTTCTTTACTATAATTATCAGTTAACCAGTTGCTTTGTAAGCTAAAAGTGTTTCTATTTTTCTTAGAGCCAATACTAAAGTTGAAACAATACTCTACTTCACCAGTTCTTTGTTTAATGGCAGAGGTAAGCATTTCGTATCCATTTATGTTAACTTTTCTAACATTTAATAATTGAGCTTCTTTTAATCTATCACAAATAGGTTTTGTGTGACTATATACCTCACCCAATGTTTTTGTAGCAAATGCCACCGCTTTTGCACCAATATTATCTGTGTAATCTACACTCAACACATCTATTGCATTAGTGAAATTAACGATATCAGTTGGTGTTGTGATGTAAGACTTAGTAGCATTATTTGCCTTGGTAGGTACTAAATCAGCTAGTAATAAATTGGTACCACCGTTTACAACTGTACCACTGTTTTGCGTAAAGCTTTGACTGTTACTATAGCCATTAATTTCTGCTATACTATTAAATGCGTTTCCATAAAGTCTTTTACTAATTACATCTCCAAGAGATTTGCTTTCAACCCCACCATTATTACCACCACTAACATACCCACTACAAATAGTATCTATTACTACATAAACACTTGTTGAAGGCAAGCTCCAACAACCTGAACCATCTTGTGCAGTAAGTGTATAATTGCCTGCTGTTGTTGGATACAAGCAAGATGAAGTACCATTTGGTGCAGCAATCAACACACCTTCTTTATACCATTGATAATTGCTGTAGCCCCAAACTGCAGGACATATTTTATCGTTATTAGCTACACAAACAATAGCAGTGTCACTTGGTGTTATGCTAGGTGTTAGTGCATAATTAATAACAACTGGTATTGAATTTGAAATTGAATTACAAGCTCCACCACCAGCTACTACAATCATAGTATATGTTCCAGATACAATAGGAGTATATGTTTGAGCTGTTGCTCCATTTATAGCCACTCCATCTTTATACCATTGATAGCTTGCAGACACACTACTTGTTAATGTTAATCCTGAACCTAAACAAGCAGTCGTTAATCCACTTGCAGCAATAGTAGGCACAACAGCTGGAGAAACTGATGTAATTAATTTTGACACTGTAGTTACACATCCATTTGCATTAGTAACTGTATAAGAAATGGTTACATTTCCTGCACTCACTCCTGTTACAATTCCATTGCTATTTACAGTAGCAATACTGTTGTCTGATGAAGCCCAAACACCCAATGGTGTGGCATTTGACAATGTATCTGTTGCATTAACACAAACTGTTGATAAGCCTGTAATAGCATCAACTATTGGCAAAGGATTAATTGTGATGGCTATTTCTTGTACTGGTCTGCATTGTGTTCCAGGGTCTGGATTAACAATAGCATAAACATAATAAGTAATTGGTGCATTGGTTGCATTAGGGAAATCAACACTGTTCCAGTTATATGTTGCTGTATAAGGATTGCTTGCTCCTGTTGCAGTTACAGTTGAAATACTTGTGCCAGCATAAATGGCTGCTAACTCTGTAGCGGTAGGCATTACACCTGCAATTTGCTTGTTGGCAAACTTAACAAATCGAATTCCATTAGAAGTATTTAAAGATGTATTTACTGTAATATTATTTCCATTATTACCAATACATACAGCTTGATTTGCACTTGCATTTGTAATAGTTGGACAACTAAATATTCCAAAATTAACATTTGTAACATTTGAGGAAGATACCACAACAGTAACTGCTCCATCAATTGATGCATCACTACCAACACCACTGCCAACAAACTCTCCTGTGTTAACATACCCTGATGGCAAAACTGAAGCAGGTGCTGTAGAACCCTGAGTGCCTTGGATGGTACTTAGTATTACATTATAAGTTCCATCACCAACTGCACTAAACTGATATGTTCCGTTTGTATTAACAGCTACAGAAGCTACAACTTTATTATTACTATCAATCAGGTTAGCAAATAAAGAACCGCCGACATTTGTTCCTGTACCATTAACAGTATTATCGGTTAAGCCATTGTTATCGTAAAACACATTACCAGCAATATTTACAGGTGTGTTAATTGAAACGCTAATCATATATTCATCACCCGCATTAATACTTGTATGGCTCCACGCTGTACCATTGCCATCACCCCTTACATATACTTTAAAAGTTAAAGTAGTAATATTTGTGCCTGCAACTTTTACACTACCACAAGCTGCACCTGCACCACAGTTATAACTTGGTGTTAAAGTATTATTTAGTATTTTATTGGCAGTAACATCAAACTCACTTGTACCAGAAAGTTTTGACAAACTAACTCCGCCTGTTTGTAATTCTAATTCGCTTGTAATGCCTTGCCTGTTGGTGTTTCCAAATAAAACATTACAACCCAAACCATTAATATGAATAACTGGATTACTTACTGGTTGGCTAAAAGTTAATGTAATATCTCCAAAGTAATATCTACCGTTTACAGCGTCACTATTGGTAAATAACTCATCAACACTATTGTAAAAATAAAATCCATAATTATCTGCAATATCTATTCCTGCTGATATTGGCCCATTTGCGTTTGATGTAAAATGATTGTTAGAAGGACTATCTACTGTATTTAAACTATTGAAAACAGGCACTTGAGTTGCTATTGGTATAATGCTGTTTACACGTCCTCCAAAATTGATTCCTTTTCCAGTGCTAATTCTGCTTGTTGAAATATTATTATATTGTTGATTTGAAATGGACGCTGTAACTGTAATATTTGGATTGAAAGTTAAAAAAGTAGAGCCTGCTGTATTTTCTAAAAGATTAGCTGTTTGATTAGTTGTTGTTAAACCTAACGGAACACCAGTATAACTTGAACCAGCCAATTCCAATTGAGTTTGCGAAAAGCTATATACACTAAATAGCACAACAAATGAGCCTGTTATAAACAGCCTCAAAAGCGGTGCATCTATCTTGTGCAAGTGCTTTAACATACTTTTTAACATCATACCTTTTATTAATAATTATCTAAATTATCATCAAAGAATACAGGATTTTTATATTGTTTTCAAAAAGGATTATTGGTTTAAAATTGATATTGCTATCTATTCTCTTAATCATTTCTATTCGTACTATTCTAATTACTGCTACACTGACATTTTTTCATATTCCACTCAAAAAAATCACTTATGAGCCTATTTTTTATGCACAATTGTCCATAAGAACGGTTCGAATGAGCAAAAGAATAGTTCCAATGGGAATCTTGATACTTCAAACCGGCATTCCAATAGTTCAAAAGAGCATTCTAACACTTAAAATAGATTCCCGAATACTTCAAATGAGTATTCTAATCTTTCAACTCAATAACCTAACACTACATTTTTCTTTCTCTTGGCTTTTCGCTACTGGTTGGGTAATCATTTGCCAACCAGTAGGAAAATTTTTTTATTTAAAACGCTATAAAGGTTTTGAACCTTTATAGAGTTAAAACTTGTTTATCCGTTTGCCTTAGGATTAATTGTCACAATGTATGTTACAGTTGTAACGCAACCACTTGCATTTGTAACTGTATAACTAACGGTTACTGTTCCTGTCATTACACCTGTTACAACGCCTGATGCACTTACTGTTGCAATAGCAGTGTTTGAAGAACTCCATACTCCACCACTTGTTGCATTGCTTAAAGTGATTTGGTCGGTAACTGCTGTTATTGTGTTACCTGTTATTGGTGCAACAATTGGAAGTGCATTTACTGTTACTGTTGTACTTACTGAATCTGTACAACCATTACCATTGGTTACTGTATATCTGATAATGCTTGTGCCTGCTGTAACACCTGTTACCACGCCACTTGCATTAATGGTTGCAACGCCTGTACTTACTGATTTCCAAGTACCGCCTGATGTTGCATTTGCTAATGGTGTTGTTTGAC
>JBMLRA010000120.1:0-3933 GCA_049241265.1 Chitinophagaceae bacterium | reverse complement strand
AGAAATTTAGAAGATTAACGACTTTGCCGCAACGTCCTTTCAGAGACGTTGCTAGGAAAAAAGCATACCAACAAATATTAACTTTAAAAGAATTATTGGTGTTTTTAAACAAGATTTAAAATTTGGGAAGATATAGTTGTTGGATAGTTTTGCTATGATAAAAATGACTAAACGTAATTAGTGCTTTATTTTACAGCAAATTTAAAAGATGAGTAAAATTGAAAGACTAATGCGAATTTATAATAGGCTTCGAAAAGGACCTGTTACAATTGAAATAATTAGTTCTTGGGCTAAGCAAGCTGATATTCAAATTTCAGAGCGACAGTTGTATAGAGACTTAAATACTTTGCAGTTCTTAAATTTTACTAAAGGTGAAAATGTAATAGAATTTATAGATGAAAAAAATAGGAAAACTTGGAAGCTTGAATACTCTGAAAGTAAAACTAATATTTCAACCTATGATATAAACACCTTTTTTTTGTATAAGCATTTTGTGCCTGAGTGTATTTTAGTTCAAAGAAAATCTTCTTTTGAAAAATTTGAGTATTTGCAGTACAAGCAATTAAGTAAGAACAAATTTGAAAAACTAATTCAAGCCAATGAGCAGTATATAAGAAATACAAGATTTGGAAGTTATAATTACAGTCCAATTGAACATGAAAAAATTGAGCAACTAATTTGGGCATTGCAAAATAAAAGGGTTATAATAATTGAAAGTATAGATATAGAAATTACCAACATAAAGGAACGTAGCTTGGAATATCCTCTTAACTTTTATCCATTAGAACTCTTATTTCATGGTGCTAGAATTGTTATTGCTGGTTTAGAGGTTAACTCAAAAAAACTATTTTTTTATTCTATAGAAAGTAGTTTAATGTTTAGCCTTGCCAACATTCAATTTGATAGAAAAAAACTTGAGAAAATCTACTACAAACAACTAAATGATAGGTTTGGAATAAGTGAACCAATTAGTAATAGAGTATATAATATAAAGGTGGAACATACAGAGAGTTTTGGAAAATCTCACCAAAATTTTTACTTCCACCATACTCAAAAATGGTATAAACTCAAAAATGGAAACTTAATGTTTGAGGTTACGTGTTTTATAACAAGAGAAATGATAGGATGGCTTAGTTATGGCTTAGATAAAGTAAAAGTACACAAACCCAAAATACTAAGAGATTTAATAGTGAAAAAATACAACGACACTTTGAGTATGTATAATTCAAATACTGCTCCAAATGAAACTATTGCCAATGCTGACTATTAAACTAATTAATAAATATTAATCTTTTTTTTACTTGATTACAGGAATTATAGCCACCATTTTATTTTTACTTTTATTAGGCATTTCAATGATTTGCTTTTCAGAAGTTTTAAAGCAACTAAAAGCATTCTTAGTTGCACAAATAGAAATACTCTTTGCTACGTTTTTTCTATTAATGGGGCTTTTATTCTTTTCACCATTAACTTTTGGTGCAATATTTTCATTGCCTTCAAGTTCTAACTGGTTGTGGCTAACAGCATCTGGATTGTTGAGTTTTTTGGGTGGTAACTATAACTCGTTTGCAAACTTAAAAAAAACTAATACCATAAACAATAGTTTACTTTCTCCAGTTATTACTGTAATAACAAGTTTACTAGCATTTGTAATTTTAGATGAATCGATAGGGTGGTTGGGAATTATAGGTTTAACTATAACAGTTAGTGCGGTATTTGCTTATCAGTATAAACAAGTTACAAATAATCTTACACTGCAAGGTTTTTACAATGGAGTAATATGTATTGCTTTTATTAGTATTAGTATTATTTGTGCAATTAAGGGGACAGTTCAAAGTAATTTAAGCTTGTTTCATTCAATGTTTTTAAAACTGTTTCCTTGTTTTATTTGTGTATTATTGGTACAACTTTTTAATAAAAAAAGGATTTACGCTGATTATAAACTTATTAATCTGAAGAATGGTATGTTGCTAATTGGTGCAATTGTTTTTCAAACTATTTTGGCAAGTTATTTATGGTTTATAGCTTCATTTCAATTGGGCGTTTCAAAATTTCAAGTTATCGTGTCGTTATTTCCATTTGTAGTTGCTTTTTTGCAAGTAAAATTTTACAAAAAATCAGACCTTTCCCTTCGCTTTTATATCACAGCAATAATAGCTTTCATTGGAGTACTGCTACTTTTTATTTAATTTAAAAAACAGAAAAGCTGTTTGACAGTTTTTGGCAGAGGTTTTTATTTCTTTTGCTTAAAATTAGAAAATGGAATATGAATTTGATTTTAATTATTTAATTCAAAAACGAATTTCAAAAACAGCAATAGTGTCATC
The DNA here is from genome assembly GCA_049241265.1 of Chitinophagaceae bacterium. GTDB lineage: Bacteria > Bacteroidota > Bacteroidia > Chitinophagales > Chitinophagaceae > CAIVPM01. The sequence goes on along the minus strand of JBMLRA010000120.1, from coordinate 1,606 downwards.
TACTTTAAGAAATCAGGGTTTATCTGGAATGATTGAAATAACCAAGAATTATTTATTAAAGATAGACCTAGGCCTTTTTTTTGAAGCTTTAAAATCTGAAAAAGCATTTAAAGTTTTTTTAGATAACCACACTAATACACTTGCAAAAAAATATCAATCCGTTGCACCAAATAACTGGGGTGCAGCACGTAAAAGTTTAAATATATTTTTTAGAGATGTGGTATATAATATATTTTTAAGTAAGCAATTTTTATTGCCCAATAATACAAATGATTACAACAAGGCAATTAAGAATTTGGAAGTACCGTTAGATAGCAAAGTGGCAAAAGCAATAATTTATGAACTGAATGATAAAAGTATTAAATGGAAAGGTGTAAAGCACTTAACAAGTTCATTAAATGAGCAACTCCAAGAATTAGCAGCAATTATTGCTAATTCTAAAAAAACAGCAAGAGTTCATTTAGATTTATTTTTTTGGTAACAAGAACTTTAAATTAATATTTGAAATTTAGTTTTATGAAAAGATTTTATTGCACATTTAGTTCAATTTTAGAATTTACCTTCTTGTATTCATACTCAATAGTTATTGGCTTAATTGGTTGTTTATTTCTTACAACATCATTGTTTGCATTGCTTTCAATAACTCATGTACTTAATGATGCCAGTAGTAAATTTCAAATTTTATTCTACCTTATTTCTTTCATTTCCATTCTTATTTTCTTTATTGTTAAAAATGCTGAGTACATTATCTCAAATTTTCTTCAAATATTAATTAGTGTATTATTAAAGAATAAATTAATAGATAAAACAGCAGATACTGGTTTTGAATGTAAAAAAAGCATCAAGGAGTTTATTTTAGTTAATTCAATTTTTTTTGCTGGAATTGTAGCTCTGACTTCTGCAATGATATTTGGGGTAAGTACACAACAAAAAGCTATGGGTAAAATGATTAAAGGAATTACTTTTAATAAATTTGTCCATTTAGGCTATGGTGAGTTATACACAAATGTAGGTAATAATTTAAAACTTTTAAATTTTGACTACATAGAAAACACTCATAAAATCGATCTAAAGGTTTTACCTGATAGGGATACTTCTTTAACCATAAAACAAAATGTTTCCGCTTTAAGAAATGACCAGCAGTTCATAAATCTTGGGTTTAACCAACGAGAAAAAAGCATCTATCATCAATTAAGTGTGAAAGTAGAAGATGTAGATATTCAGCGATATTATTTTCAGAATCGTTATCAGATATACGACTGTGGTCACTTGTATTATTTAACTTTACGAAATAATCATGAACTTATTCTTGTAGGATTTGGAGGTAAGTCATCTGGGTTTGATTGGTATTTATTTGGTAATGATGGAAATGATATTATTGTAGGTTTAACATTTTTAAACAATAATGCTCAAAAATTTTTGCAACAAACAGATATTCCCAGCATAAAGCGTCATGGACATTAAATAGCATTAAATACATTGGAGCTCCCTAACAAGGCGTAGTTTATTTTCCACACGTCGTAGGGCTTTGCCTACGCCGTAGCGGTTTTAAGCAGCATTTGCTGCAATATAAAATGATTATAATTTTTTCGCTGTTGTTGTTTAA
>JBMLRA010000119.1:0-26123 GCA_049241265.1 Chitinophagaceae bacterium | reverse complement strand
ATTTCACTTACATTTTTTCTCTTTATTCCATCTCTTCCACAGAAGAAAGGTTCATTGGTTTCAATGTCGTAAAACCTTGCCCACAATACATTTCCAGCTTCTGGTATTATTATTCTGTCTCTTCCTTTTGGTAAAGTTGAATCAACTATGTCTTCATATTTATAGCCAACAATCTTCGATTTATTCAACCAATCAATCGCTGCTTCTATTGCAGTTTTAACTTGCTTTGATTGATTATCTTGCTTCATTAAAAACTTAACAATACCAACAGTTTCAGCTCCGCTTAAACTTATCAACTCAAACTTTCTTGCAGGTGCGGGTTTCAATGTTTTTTCATTATGCTGTTGACACCAAGCAGTTAATTTACCTTTTACTTTAACTTGTGTTTTTAAAATACAATCAACACCTTTTTCTACAGCAATTTTTGATGGTTTTACCAAAATTGAATCCACCACTTGATAACCATTGATTCTTTTGCTTACATCATATAAAATATTTAAGGCATTTACCATTGCCCAATCATTGTATGTAATGTAGTGTCTGTAAGAACTCAAATCAGGATAAAACTGTGGAAAGCCGCCATTTTTATACTGCATTTTCAACAAATATTTAATTCCGTTTTCAACTGCTGTTAAATATTTTTTTTCTTTTGTTTGTTTATATGCTTTCAATAAATAACGAATCTCTTTTATTGTTGCTTCATTGTCTATTGTTGCATCATTTCTATTTGATTCATCTTGAATAGTTGCTTTTTCAACAGCAGTATATTCCCTTTTATAATCAACTTTTTCTTCTTTATAATGCTTTGGCCAGCCACCATAGTTTCTTTGAAAGAGCAACATATTATCTGCAACTAAATCCTGTGCAAATGATTTTACAAAAGCCACACAAGCCAACAAACACAATATATAAAGTCTCTTTATCACTTTTTGTTTTTAACTTTTGACTTTTGACTTTGGCTTAATGCCCATTTCACCAAATCATTTGCTGCTTTAAAATTTTCATATTCAGCAGGCAATTTTCTTCCATCAACATATTCATTATACAACCAAGGGTCGCCAACTGCAAAGACAGTTCCTTTGCCAAACCAAGTTATAGTCATTAGAACATCGCCCTTATCATATTCTAATATTCCTGATTGATAAAACATACCTGTACTACAAAGTGCTTTTAATGTTGAAATTTCTTTTAAATAAACTTTCTTTGCCGTCTTAAAAATTTCAGTAGAATCTGTCAAAAGCAAAGCTCCCATTTCATAATTTTTACCTTCGACTTTATTTCTACTATCTTCATTAAATAATATTCCAACCCTTTTTGCTAAGTAATTAAAATTTTGAAACTCAGCATTCCCTTTATCATTATGAAAAAGTAATAAAATACCTCCAGATTTAACCCAATCAGATATTACTCTTGCATCTTTTTCACTCATATAATTTGGTGTGGGATTATCAGCAACATTATCTGCATCAACAATGATATAAACATCCACACCTTGCAAATTCTTTGCTGTTGGTGCTTCGTATAAGGTTTTTGTTGTAGCACCATACTTATTAAACACACTGCCAAACATTGAAAAACCAGGATTCGATTTTTCATTCCATTTATAATGCCAACTTTTTTCAATTCCTGTTATATCTTTCTTTTTTTCACTATTGAAATAACTGTCCAATAAAACAGTTTTGCCTCTGCCAACACCTTGTGTTTGCAACATCTCCATTTCACTAGCAGCAGCCATAAAAACGCCCAAACCCTTTGGGTCATTCACTATCACAGGCTCACCAAAATAATAATCCAAACTTCCATCTCTGTAAGGTTTACCACCTAATCCACTTACTTTAACTGTGCCGTATAAATTGGTTTGACCATCAGCCACAGCTGACACGTTTTCTTCTTTGATGAATTGCTTTACAATGCCATCATAACCTTTTTTAGCAATAGCAATTTTTGTTTGTGGTATGTAACCTTTACGAACACCTTTTGCAATAGCATATACAAACTGACAAGATGCAGATGCTTCAACATAATTTTGGGGATGAGTAACATTCATCACATCTAACCACAAACCATTTTTTTGTTGCTGTTTTTCAACTGCAACTACCAGTCTATTTAATATGTTGATTAACTCTTTTCTTTTAGGATGATTTTCAGGAAAATAATCCAACACATCTACTAATGCAGTTGCATACCAACCCATTGCTCTTGCCCAAAAATGAGGACTACAACCTGTTGTTTTATTTGCCCATTTTTGTTCTTTGCTTTCATCCCAAGCGTGATATAACAAACCAGTTTTTGCATCTCTGCTATTTTTTTCCATCCAAATAAACTGATTTGCAATATCTTTGAAAGCTGCAGTATCATTAGTAAAATCAGCATATTCACAATAAAATGGTTCGCCCATATACAAACCATCTAACCACATTTGATTGGGATAAATTTTCTTATGCCAAAAGCCACCTTCTTTGGTTCTTGGTTGTTGCTTTAATTGTTCACGAAGTTTTGTAGCTGCTTTATAATATTTTTCTTGATTAGTTACTTTAAATAAAGTCATTAATGCTCTGCCATTGCAAACATTATCTATATTAAAATCTTCAAACTTATAAGTCTTAATTGTGCCATCATCTTTAACAAAAAAGTCAACTTGTTTTTGTATGTAGTTAAAATATTTTACATCGCCTGTTTTATACCACAAATCTTCCATTGCCTTTAGAATAACACCCATATCGTAAGTCCATTTTGCAGGCTTACTATCTAATGCAAAACTGTCTTTCCAGATGTTTATAGTTGTTGAAGCTACTTTTTCTGAAAGGCTTTGGGCATTACTTTGTAGAGCAATAAATAATAATGATATGTAAAGTATTTTTTTCATTTTGCTATTTTGTCGCTAAGGAACGAAGACACAAATATTGATTAGTACCTTTTCTTATGTGTGGCTATTTAAAAATTACTTGTTCTTCCTTAGCACCAAAATCAACATTTAATTTCTTCTTTGCTTTTGTTGCATCAGTATTTAAAACTTTAATGTTACTGTTTCTTTCTCCTTCAACAGCAATCAATGTTTCAGCAGATTTATAAGTAATTTTATCAAATACAATTCCATCACTATTTAACACATACAACAAAGGATTTGTTTCTTTAGTAATTAAGTTTACATTCTTGATATTAATATCACTTGCCTCTTGAATATCAGCACCAACTTTAGCTTGCAAAGTCATATTCTCAAGGTTGATATTTTTAATGTGCATTTCAGGAATACCACGAATGAAAATGGCTTTCTCTGCACCATTGCACACTACATTCTTTACATAAAAATCTTTAAATATTGGTGTGGTTTCATCTACTTTTTTAAATTCCACTTTTGGCAACTCTCTTTTTTCGCCAGCCAATGGCACAGGATCTTTAGCTGCATAATACATATCAAACAAAATGGCTTCGCCAGCAATATCTTTCATTCTAATACCATCAATATAAATTTTTTCAACAACACCTCCACGTCCACGTGTGGTTTTAAAACGAAGTCCAATATCAGTTCCAATAAAAGTACAATTGCTAACATATAAATTTTTAGCACCACCACTCATTTCACTTCCAATTACAAAACCACCATGAGCATGATATACTGTATTGTTTCTGATGATACCATTTTCAGTTGGCATATTTCTTTTTCTGCCTTCTGCATCACGTCCACTTTTAATACAAATACCATCATCTCCTACATCAAAAGTGCTGTTCTCAATCAAGAAGTTTTTACAACTTTCAATGTCAATACCATCTCCATTTTGAGCATACCAAGGATTTTTTGCATATATGTTTCTTACCGTCAAATTTTCACACATTAAAGGATGTAAATTCCAAGCTGGTGAGTTTTGAAACGTAACACCATCTAACAAAACATTTTTGCAACTCATTAAAACCATTAAATTAGGGCGAAGAAAATCTTTGTATTTTTTTACACTATCAAGCGTTTCACCTGCTGCTTTAACACCTGGTTTTTTTACTTTAACACCTGCCAAGGATGAAGCACTTGGATACCAGGTTTTACCATCTTCACTTAACACTCCACCACTAGCAATTTTATTTTTCCATTGAGAAGACGTCAATTTATCTTTCTTTACCATACGCCAAGCATCGCCATTTCCATCAACAATACCATTGCCTGTAATAGCTATATTTATCGCATTTGTAGCAGAAATTGGAGATTGATTCCTATAACCGTCTAATCCCTCCCAATTCATTTCTATCAATTTATACTCGTTTAAATCATCAGTAAATTGAAGAATAGCATCTCGTTTTATATGCAAGTTCACATTGCTTTTTAAAACGATTGGTGCTGTTAACCAAAATCCACCAGGAATCAAAACAACACCACCACCTTTTTTGTTACAAGCATCAATAGTTTTTTGGATAGCATTTGTGTTAAGCGTAACACCATCTGCAATAGCTCCATACTTTACGATATTGAATGTATCTTTTTTAAAAGTTGGTTGGGTAATCTTAAAGTTTTGAGCCGATGTATTTACTACAAAGACATTTAACAATACAATTGACAAAAGAATTTTATTACTGAACATTATTAAGGTTTTAAAGGCTGATAGCACCTACTATTAGCATAATGGTTATTTATATTCGGTCAATCCGAAAAAATTAAAAAAAGTTTAAAATAACTAATTGAACAATGCTATCGTCTACCAGAAAAATATAGAAGGTATTCTTCAAATTTTGCAGAAAATGGCTGTACAACTTAGTTAGAACCACAATTTTACAGCAGTTTCCGTTGAAGTGACATCCTTTAAAATTGTTTATTTGTGCAAACGTTGTCGGTTGCGATATCAACCAAACATGTAAAATTATTTTGTTCAACTTGCATAATTTTTTTGCATTTTGAAATAACTCACTTCAATGCTAGTAAAATACATTTGATATTCTTTGGATAAGTAAAATTGAACCTAATTATTCAAAATATTTATATGCTATTGCCAATAGACACGTACTTTCATCGCAATAAATTTACTTGCAAATGAAAAAATATACCGTAAATGAAATTAACACCAAATTGAAAGGTGTGCTTATAGGAAACACAAATACAAGTATTATTGGACCAGAACAAATAGAGTATGCTACTAATGAACAAATAACTTTTATAGGCAATATAAAGTATGCAAAACTTTGGGAAACTTCAAAAGCTTGTGTTGCTGTTGTTAATGAGGATATTAACATTGAGCCAAGTGAGAATAGGGCTATCATTAAAGTAAAAAATGCCGACATTGCAATGTCTGAAGTATTGGAAATGTTTATGCCTGATGCTCCAGTATTTGAAGAGGCAATCCATTCAACAGCTATTATTCACCCTACTGCTAATATTGGAAACAATTGCAAAATTGGGGCTGGTTGTTATATTGGTAAAGATGTAAAACTGGCTGATAATGTTATATTATATCCAAATACTACCATATTAGATAGTTGTACAGTAGGAAACGATACAACAATTTGGAGTGGCACAGTAGTTAGAGAAAGATGTGTTATTGGTAGCTATTGCATTATTCACCCAAATGTTACAATTGGGGCTGATGGCTTTGGTTTTAGACCTAGTCCAGATGGAAAAGGGCTGATAAAAATTATTCATATCGGAAATGTAATTATAGGAAATGGAGTTGAAATTGGATCAAGCACTTGTATTGATAGAGGCAAGTTTAGTGCAACAGTTGTTGGGGATGGTTGCAAAATTGATAACCTAGTACAAATTGGACATAATAGTAAAATGGGACGATGTTGCATTATGGCAGGTAGTAGTGGATTAGCAGGTTCTGTAACACTTGGAGATGGTGTTATTGTTGGTGGTGGAGCTTGTATTTCTGACCACGTAAGTTTAGGAAATGGAGTGCAAGTTGGTGGAGCTTCTGGCGTTATTACCAATTTTGAAGCTGGAAAAAAGGTTCTTGGATACCCCGCTGTAGAGGCAAGAGATGCTTTAAAACAATGGGTAGCTTTAAGAAAATTAGCTAAAGAATCGAAATAATTGAAAAAATAAGAGTCGAATAAAACAGATAAATTACTGAATACAGAGTGTATTCAGTAATTTATACAAGTAAAATAATGTAAAATAATTTGGAGTAATTATTTATGAAATCTGCTACTATTTTCTAACTAGTAGTCCAAGTAGTTAAACCCTCACTAGAAAATCTATAATGTTTTACTTCTCCACCAAACTTTTGTAGTGCATTAATAACATTATACCTTGTAGTAGCTGGGCAATAAAAAATCATAAAACCACCACCACCAGCACCACTTATTTTGCCCCCAGTTGCACCAGCTTTTTTTGCTGCTGCATAAATTTCTTCGAGCAACGAATTGCTGATATTAGCAGCCATTTTTCTTTTTTGTTCAAACCCATAATTTAAAATTTCCCCAATTGTGTTTAGCTTTCCTTTAAGTAAAGCCTCCTTCATCATTTTAGCTTGCTGTTTTAATAAGTGAGTTGCAGCTATACTTTCATCTTTTCTTTGAATGATGTTTTTTTGTTGCTCTGTAATAATAGTAGCACTATCTCTGCTGGTTGCTGTAAAGAATAGCACAATATTATTTTCTAGTTCATTCAAATATTCTTGCCTTATTCGCAATGGATTTACAATTACTTTATCATCTTCAAAAAACTCCATAAAATTTACACCACCAAAAGTTGCAGCATATTGATCTTGTCTACCCCCTGCAAGTTTTAAATCTTGTCGTTCTATTTCGTAAGCATAATGTGCAATATCATAATCACCTAATGGTAATTTAAGCATTTCAACAAAAGCACCAATAACAGCAACGACTAAAGTAGATGAAGTACCTAGACCACTACCAGCTGGAGCGTCAACAAAAGTGGTTAATTTAAAACCTTGTTTTACAACTCCATAATCTTTTTGAATACGATTATAAACGCCTTTTAATAAATCTAATTTCCCGTTAATTGGCAAAACTTCTATAAAATCATAAACTTCTGTTTCTTTTCTGTCCTTTGCTTCAATAATTATTTTATTGTCATCAATTATTTCAATTGTTGCATAAGCATATAGTGAAATAGTAACATTTAAAATTGCTGCACCAAACTCATCACAATATGGAGAAACATCAGTTCCACCACCTGCTAATCCAATACGTAATGGGGCTTTACTTCGATATAGCATAATTTTTTTAATTAAGATACACAAATATGAACAAAACAAGCTTAAATATTATTTACAATTCAAAACAATTTATACTTGCATAGTAATCTTTTTACATATGCAACTTTTTTGTAGTAGTAAACGTCTACATAAAAACTAAAACAAACAATATGAGACAACTATTCTTTCCCCTTTTGTTTTTAATTATTACGATATCAACAGCAAACTCGCAAAGTTGCAGTGGAGCTACACAATTAAACCTTCTTGGGAAAAAAAATAGTGGTCTTTTTAATCAGTTGCAATTCGTTAGTTTCAGTCCAAATGATGGCGATCCATCACAAAATGAAATAATCGCTGAAGCTTGGACATGTAATAGTATGGGATTCCCAACTTGTAATTTCAGGTCGATTATACGATACGACTTATCCCAAATACCTACAAATGCAATAATTACTAGTGCTAAACTTTATTTGTTTGCTCGCACCAATTCGACAAATGCAATTGTAGGCTCTCCTACCTACGGTGCTAATAATGCAGTTTCAATTTCAAGAGTTATAACAAAATGGGATACTAGTGGAGTTGGTCTTGGATGGAATAACCAACCATTAACAGATTCAAATATGCAAGTAATTCTACCTTCAAGTAGTAACACAGCTCAAAACTATGTTGCAGATGTTACTAATTTAGTTCAATATTGGACAAATATCCCTGACAGTAATTTTGGAATGAGACTAAAAATGATTACTGAAACTTATTATAAATCGATGATATTTCATAGTGGGACTAGTGTTGATGCAGTAAAACCTAGACTTGAGATTTGCTATTTTACAGAAGAACAATTTCCAAAAGTTTATGGCATTGCTTATTACGACGTCAACAATAATGGTATTAAAGATAGTGCTGAAGCCATTGCACCATTTATTAAAGTAACTCTATCAAACGGTAATACGACATTTACTGATATTAATGGATACTATGAAATTACAACTAGTGTTTTTGGAAACTATGATGTAACTGTAACCCCTCCCAATTTTTTTACAGCTACTAATTTGGTTAGTCAAGTTAATTTAAATAGTTATGGGGTTACTATTGAAAACAATGTTGGTTTTACTGTTACTTCAAATACTGATAGCATTAACATACACATTATTCCTTTTCATCGTTTTGCTCGACCGGGGTTTTCATTTCCTTGTTTTTTTGAGTACGAAAATTTAGGAAGTACAACATTAACCCCAACATTTGGTGCTACCTACGATAGTTTATTTATTTTTGACAGTTGCAATAACGCAGTAATACAAAATACTACACCTTACTTAAATGGGACTTTAGGAAATGTTGCAACAGGAGATCGTCATTTTTTTATTGCGAACTTTACAACATCAACTTCAGCTCAAATTGGTGATACTTTACAATTAGATGGTGGAATTTATGCAGGTACTTCTGCTTATGCAACTGAATCAATTTATATACCTGTTAATGGTAGCTTTGATCCGAATGATATTGAAGCAACACCAAAATTAACTCCACAACAATTGACATTAGGCAAGTATGTTGACTACACTATTCGGTTTGAAAATATTGGAAACGATACAGCATTCAATGTTGTAATCAAAGACACATTAAGCAATTTACTTCAAGCTTCAAGTTTGCAGGTCATCTCATCATCGCATCCTTGCAAGTTTACTGTTGCAGGCAATAAAATTAAAATTGAGTTTAAGAATATCAAACTTTTATACACAAGTTTAAATGCATTAAAAAGTTTAGGCTTTGTAAAGTTCAGAGTTAAGCCTCTAAGCTCACTTTCAGTTGGAACTATTATTCCAAACAAAGCATCCATTTATTTTGATTTTAATAAACCAATTATTACCAACACAGCAACAACAACAATTAGTTACATTGGAACTGTTACACCTGTTAAAATATTGGGATATGAAGTTACTCAAAAGAACAGCAATAGTGTTTTAAATACGTGGACAACTTCCAATGAAATAAATATTACCAGCTTTAATATAGAAAGAAGCATTAATGGGCACGACTTTACTCAAATTGGAAGAGTTCAAGCAAAAAATACATTAGACAATACCTATCAATTTTCTGATAACAACTTACCAGTTTTAACTAAAAATTTAATAATTTATTATCGTCTAAAAATTGTAGAGAATGATGGCAAAATAAGCTATTCATCAACAAAAAAAATTAGATTAAACTACAACGAAAACGCTGTGAGCATATACCCTAATCCTACGAAAAATGTTGTGAGTATTCGATGCAAAAATGCTAAGCAAATATGTATTATAGACTGTTTGGGTAGGGTTGCAAAGCACTATAATCATCCATTAGATAATTATAGTATTAACACTAGTGAACTTTCAAAAGGTATATACACAGTTAGAATAACTACATTGGGTGGGAATATTTTTAATAAAAAAATGATAATAGAATAATTTCTTCGAGAGGGCTGGCAATTCACTACTTTGTATATCAGCCTTTTTTGTATCATTCATTTCGTTGTTATAAATTTGCTACACTTATTTACTATTCAAAAAAGAATATTGGCAAAAGACAAAGCTATAATAATTGGCTCAGCATATCCATTACGTGGTGGTGGCATCACTACCTTTAATGAGAGATTAGCTATACAGTTAATGGAGGATAATTTTGATACCACTATCTATAGCTTTAGCTTGCAATATCCCAATTTTTTATTTCCTGGCACTAGTCAATACAGCCCAGACCCTGCACCAACAGGCATTTCAATAAAATCTTGTATCAACTCTATTAATCCCCTTAACTGGATTAAAATAGGATATGAACTAAAAAAAATTAAACCCCAAATTATTGTTGTGAGATATTGGATGCCATTTTTTGGTCCTTGCTTTGGCACTATTCTACGAATAGTAAAACTAAATAAACATACCAAAGTAATTTGCATTGCCGATAATATTATCCCCCATGAAAAAAGATTTTTTGATAGCGTTTTTACAAAATATTTTGTAAAACCAATTGATGCGTTTATTGCAATGAGCCATAAAGTGCACAGTGATTTAAAATTGTTTACCAATAAGCCCTCAAGAAAAGTGGTGCATCCATTGTACGATAATTTTGGTGAAATGATAAGTAAAGAAACGGCACGTAAACATTTAGGATTAAATACAAATGAACCTATTATTTTGTTTTTTGGATTTATACGCAAATACAAAGGATTGGATTTATTACTTGAAGCTATTCACCTACTAAAAACTAATAAAAAATTTTATACCCCCAACTGTGATAATTTAAAACTAGTAGTTGCTGGAGAATTTTACGAAGACAAGAAAATATATGACGACCTAATAGAAAATTTAGGAATAAAAGAATGGTTAATTCTTAAAACTGATTTTATACCAGATAGTGAAGTAAAATATTATTTATGTGCTACCGATTTTGTTATTCAGCCATATAAAAATGCCACACAAAGTGGTGTAACGCCATTGGCTTATCATTACGAAAAACCAATGCTGGTAACCAATGTAGGTGGCTTGCCAGATTTAGTACCTAATGAAAAAGTGGGATTAATAGCAGACCCTAATGCAGCATCAATTGCTCAAAAAATAAAAGAACTTTATACTTTTGGCGAAAACCATTTTATAAATAACATCAAAGAAGAAAAAAAGAAATATAGCTGGAGTATATTAACCAGTAACATTATAGATTTAGCCAAATAAACCATCGCAATGCCAAGTAATATTACAAAAAACATTATTTATAAATCGCCAATTGCAAAATTGGGATATGATTTTATACCTCAAGAATATTTACCCAAAGGAAAAGACGAATACTATTTACGAAATATACAGCAAACAAGCAATAGAAAACACCGCCAACTTACAGCTTACGAAATTGAGGTATTGGTTAGAAACAATAATACGAGTGACGATTGGACAAAAATTTTGGTTAGCGAAGCTTTTAATCCTGAACTTGTAAAAAATTGTAAATTCAATGGATTAGTTCGAATTGGAAAATTAGAACCTATTTGCCTATCATTTAGCGATTTAACAACGCCTGTTGGTCTATACAATTCAAATATTATTAGTTGCGATTTTGGGGATAATGTTGTAGTTGAAAACGTAAATTATTTGTCACATTATATCATTGGGGATGAGGTAATTCTTATCAACATCAATGAAATGGTTACTAGCAACAAAGCAAAATTTGGTAATGGCATTGTAAAGCAAGGAGAAGATGAAAATAGTAGGGTTTGGTTAGAAGTATGTAACGAAAATGCTGGAAGAAAAATTTTACCATTTAATGGAATGCAGCCTGGTGATGCTTTTTTGTGGAGCAAGTATAGAGACGATTTTGAACTGCTTGAAAAACTTAAAGAAATAACAGAAAAGCAGTTTACAACTGTTAGGGGATATTACGGTAAAGTTGGTAGCAGAACAATAATAAAAAACTCGGCAAGTATTAAAGATGTTTGGATTGGTGAAGATGCATACATAAAAGGAGCAAATAAGCTTAAAAATTTAACAATCAATTCTGGTGATGGAGAAGGCAGAACACAAATAGGTGAAGGTTGTGAATTAGTAAATGGAATTGTAGGTTATGGATGCCGCATTTTTTATGGTGTTAAAGCTGTTAGGTTTATTATATCATCACACTCACAACTAAAATATGGGGCAAGGCTTATAAACTCATATCTTGGTTATAATTCAACTATCTCGTGCTGCGAGGTTTTAAATGCATTAATTTTTTCTTCACATGAACAGCATCATAACAACTCTTTTTTGTGTGCTGCATTAGTATTTGGGCAAAGTAATTTAGCAGCAGGTGCTACATTAGGAAGCAATCATAACTCTCGTGGAGCAGATGGTGAAATTATTGCTGGACGTGGTTTTTGGCCTGGCTTATGTGTTAGCATTAAACACAATTCAATTTTTGCTAGCTATACCATTTTAGCAAAAGCCGATTATTCTAGCGAATTAAATATTTCATTGCCGTTTTCGTTAGTTTCAAATGATGTTACAAATGATAGGCTAGTTATAATGCCTGCATATTGGTTAATGTATAATATGTATGCCCTTGCACGAAACGCTTGGAAATATATTGATAGAGATAAACGGGTAGAAAAAAAGCAAAATATAGAATATGATTTTTTAGCTCCAGATACTGTAAATGAAATAATTGCATCATTAAGTTTAATTGAAGAACTTGTTGGAAAAAATGAACTTGATAAACAAGGAAAATTAAACTGCAGCAAAGAAACATATCAACAGGAAGGTTGTAAATTATTATCAGACAAAAAAAATAGCATTAATGAAGTAATAGTTGATGGTGGCATATTCGAAAATTCAAGAAGGAAAGTTCATATTGTTAAAATTGGAGATGCGTATCATTTATACAAAAAACTTGTAGACTATTATGCTGCAACACATATCATTTCATTAATTCAAACAACAAATATTGTAACAACAACTCAGCTATTTAAAGAAATTACTTTTGTAAATAAACAAACTGAATGGCTGAATATTGGCGGACAATTAATGCTTAAAGATGATGTTGATATTTTAAAATCAAAAATAAAATCAGGGAAATTTAAAAGTTGGAACGATGTACATTCTTTTTATCAATTAACATCTAATAAGTACAAAAAAGATAAACTACACCACGCAATTACTTGTGTTTTGCATCAACATCAAGCAAAAAAAATAGATAAAAAATTATTAATCCATTTAATAAACGAAGCCACACATTTTAAACAATGGATTACAAAAAATATTGAATCATCTAGAGCTAAAGATTATACAAGTGAATTTAGAAAAATGGTTTATGATAACGAGGTAGAAATGACAGAAGTTATAGGCAACATAAAAGATAATACCTTTATTAATGACCAAAAAAAAGAACTAAAATCTTTTAAAAAAACAATAAACGATATTAAAAAGAAATTCAATTTAAAATAAATATGGATCAAACACTTTTAGGTGTAGGCACTAGATTGCAACACCAACAATTTGGACAAGGAGTAATAACTGGTATTAAATATGCCACTTACTTAATCACTTTTATTAATTATGGAACAAAAGAAATTGATAAAACAGATACAAAACTTGATGAAATAATACCAGAAAATTTATCCACAGAAATTGAAACTACCGACGAGGTAGAAAAATCTTTACTGAAGATTTTAAAAATGTGGGGCGGACTACAAGAAACAATTTATTTGGGCGAAAAATGGCAAAAAGGAACAATGCTTTTACAACCTTTTGATAAAAGTTTAAAGCCCAAGGAAATACCAGTTGAAGACTTTTTTCATAAAATTGTAATGCTTCGTGATAGATTAAGGGTACTTGAACAAAATATTAACAGCCATAAAAAATTAACTGATGAGGAGAAGGTAAATATTCAACAATATATAACAAGATGTTATGGTTCACTCACAACTTTTAATGTACTATTTAGATATAAAGAAGATTATTTTGTTGGTGATAAAAGTAGTAAGGAAGATTAAACAGATTTAACTACTACCAAACTAAAAGAGCTTAACTTTTATAAGTTGAGCTCTTTTAGTTTTAATATTCTACTTTAATATACCAAATCCTCAAAAGCAGCTTGTAGCTCATTATAGCTATGATTATCTTTAGCAAGTTTTGCCTCAGTCATTCCTTTTTCATACCATTCAATTGCTTTATCTGTTTCTTCCAAACGTTCAAGCAACTTACCTAAATGGTAGTAAGATCCTACATAATTTGGCGAATCAGTTAGTATTTCAAAAAACAAAACTTTTGCTTTTAAATCATCCCCCAGTTTTATATACTCAAGTGCTAAAGCGTGCCTTAAAAAATTGTCCTTGGGGTTAGCTTTCAAAAATTCTTCTATTTTATTAATTCTTTCCATTCAATTATTTCATTATAAAGTAATAATAATATTCAACCAAAAAAAATGCAATATTTATAATAAACAATGGTACAGACAACCCTTTTCTTTTGTTGATTACATAAGCAATGGAGGATGTTAATAATGTTATAAAATTCAAAATAAAAGCACATAAAGCTAAAACTAATACTGTTTTCACAATAGAATTATCGCTTAAACTTTTAATATCACTTATAGCAAACATTGCTGCAAAACAAATATTGCATATTAAGGCAATACGATTCATAAATAAAAGCCAACGCATAAAAAATATTTGGGTCAAATATCATTAATTTGCCAACATAAAATTTCTTTAATGAAAAAGTTTAATTGGAAATCAATGCTTCCACACGCTGTTGCTATTGCCATATTTGCGATAGTAGCAATTATTTATTGCAAACCTGCTTTCGATGGCAAGGTGTTACAGCAAAGCGATACTACACAGTGGAAAGCAATGGCTCAAAGTTCGTTTAAATACAAGGAACAACATGGCCATTTCCCCTTATGGATTAATAGTATGTTTTGTGGAATGCCTGCTTATCAAATTGCAATGGATAATGGCGATGGAAAATTTGATTTTGTTTCATTAGGTCCAATTTCTACCCTATTAAGTTTGGGACTACCTAAACCTGCAAGTTTCTTTTTCTTAGCTTGTATTTGCTTTTATTTTTTAGCATTAATAATGCGTTGCAATCCTTATGTATCCATTGGTACAGCATTATCTTATGCCTATTGCACCTATAATCCAGTAATTATTGTTGCTGGCCATGAAACCAAAATGTGGGCTATTGCTTATATGCCTGCATTAATAGGCAGTGTGCTATTATTATTTCAAAAAAAGTATATACTAGGTACTGCTACAACAGCACTTTTTGCTGCTTTATTAATTTCTGCAAATCACCTTCAAATAACTTATTACACAGCAATTATTATTGCGTTTATGAGTGTTGCTTTCTTAATTTCTTGTATTAAAGAAAAGCAATTCAAACACTTATTTATTGCTGCTGGATTAGCCATTTTTGGTGCATTGTTAGGTATCGGAAGCAACACTATGACTTTAGCCACAACAAGTGAATATGGCAAGCTGTCTATTCGTGGTGGAAGTATTTTAGCAGGGGCTGATACAACAGTAAAAGGAAATGTAACTAAAACAGGGTTAAATAAAGATTATGCATTTAGCTATAGCATTTATAAAACCGAACCTTTGGCAATGATGATTCCAAGAGCTTATGGTGGAAGTGCAAGTATGGAAGTTGACGAAGAAAAATCGAAGGCAGTTGAAAAACTAAGAGAAATGCCTCAACAAATGGCTCAACAATTACAAGGATATTTAGGTTCTTATTGGGGAGGTATTGGTGCAACTGCTGGTCCTCCATACATTGGTGCTATTATTTGCTTGTTGGCATTAATGGGTTTTGTAGTTTTAGACGATAAGTACAAATGGTGGATTTTGGGTGCAACCATTTTTACTTTAATGTTAAGTTGGGGTAAATACTTTGATGGATTCAATACTTTCATGCTTAATAATTTGCCTGCATACAATAAATTCAGAGCACCAAGTATGATTTTAGTAGTGCCAACATTATTACTTACAATGATGGCTGCACTCAGTTTAAATACCATAGTTTCTGCTGAGGACAAAGAAGCTATATGGGATAAGTATAAAAAAGGTTTAATGGTTGTGGGTGGAATGTTAGTATTGGCAATATTGTTTTATTTAGGTGCAGATTTTGCTGGTGAAGGCGATAAAGCTTTACTAAAACAAGTAAGCGAAATTCAGGATGCTCAACAAAAAGCAAGTGTTTACGATACAGTTAAAGCTTACGTAAATGCAATAAGAGATGATAGAAAAGGATTGTTTTTGAGCGATTTGTTTAGAACCATCTTGTTTATGGCAGCTGCTGCAATTGCCCTTTGGTTAAGTATTAAAAACAAAATATCTGCATTTATTGCAGTTGCTATTGTTTCTGTTTTGGCATTTATTGATGTTATTACAATTGACTTAAAATATTTTAATAATGATAAATTTCAAGATGCTGCTGAATATGCTGATGCTAGCTTTAAACAAAATGCTTTTGAAACTGAATTATTAAAAGACAAATCAAATTACCGTGTATTTAATGTTACAAATGGCACACACGATGCTTTTAATGGCGATGCAAGAACATCATATTATGTTAATTCTATTGGCGGTTATCATCCTGCAAAATTGAGTATTTATCAGGATTTGGTAGAAAGACAATTATATAATTTCCCTAATTGTTTGCCAGTAATAAATATGTTGAATACAAAATATATCATTCAACAAAATCCTCAAAACGGTCAGCCTACTGCATATCCAAATCCTGCTGCATTAGGCAATTGTTGGTTTGTAAATACAGTTACTTTCAAGAAAACTCCTTTAGAAGTAATGAATACTTTAACCACATTGAATACCAAAGATTCCGCTGTGGTTGAAGAAGCAAGTAAAGATTTAGTTAAATATGACAATGTAAATGACAGCACAGCAACAATTAGCTTAGTTAAAAACGATAACGATATTGTTGAATATGCATCAAAATCTGCAACAGCTAGGTTTGCTGTGTTCAGTGAAATTTATTACAATGCTGGTTGGAAGGCTTATATTGATGGCAAAGAGGCTACCATTGTTAAAACAAATTATGTTTTGCGTGGCTTAAGTGTTCCTGCTGGTGAACATAAAATTAAGTTTGAGTTTAAACCAAATTCATATTACAACTCACTAAAAATTGGATTTGCTTCATCTGCCTTAATTTGGATTTTGTTATTTGTTTCTGGATTTTTATTGTACAAACAAAGCCGAAAATAAGCTTATTAAAAGATTAAACATTTTAATATAAAATAAAAAGCCTCGACAATCTTTACACTGTCGAGGCTTTTTTTATTGAAATAACTACTGCCCAATTTATACTATGAAGCATTTTCAATTACAAAAGCACTAGCTCCTCCTCCCCCATTACAAATACCTGCAGCACCTATTTTCCCATTATTCTGTTTCAAAACATTAATCAGAGTTACAACAATTCTTGCACCGCTACAGCCTAAAGGATGCCCAAGAGAAACAGCTCCTCCATTTACATTCACTTTACTTGCATCCAAATTCATCTTTTTAGTATTCACAATTCCAACAACACTAAAAGCTTCATTTAATTCCACAAAATTAACATCACTCATTTGCAATCCTGCTTTGGCAACAGCTTTGGGTACAGCCAATGATGGAGTTGTTGTAAACCATTCAGGAGCTTGTTCAGCATCAGCATAGCTACGAACAATTGCTAGTGGTTTTATACCCAACGCATCAGCTTTTTCTTTACTCATTAAAACCAACGCAGCAGCACCATCGTTCATTGTACTAGCATTTGCAGCTGTAACAGTTCCATCTTTTAAAAAAGCTGGTTTTAACTCAGGAATTTTATCAAACTTCACACTAAATGGTTCTTCGTCTTTGTCTATAATAACAGTTCCTTTTTTTGTTACAACCTCTACAGGTACAATCTCGCTAGCAAATTTTCCTTCGTTCCAAGCTGTTTGACTACGTTTGTAGCTTTCAATTGCAAAAGCATCTTGATCTTCTCTTGATACATTACATTCTTTAGCACAAAGCTCAGCAGCATTACCCATTGGATAATTATGATACACATCTGTTAAACCATCTTTTGCCAAACCATCAATCATACTAACATTACCATATTTATTACCCCAACGAAGATTAGGTGAATAAAAAGGAACATTGCTCATACTTTCCATTCCACCTGCAACAATTATATCATTATCGCCCAATAAAATACTTTGCGTTGCTTGTGCTAAAGCCTTCATTCCACTTGCACAAACTTTATTAACTGTGGTACAGTTAACATCATCTGCCAAACCTGCAAATTTTGCAGCCTGACGAGCAGGAGCCTGACCAACATTGGCTTGTATTACACAACCCATAATTACTTCTTGAATTTGATTAGGCTGTAAACCAGCTTTTTCAACAGCTGCTTTAATTGCAATAGCACCTAATTGTGGAGCAGTAAAATCTTTTAAACTTCCTCCAAAACTTCCCATTGGTGTACGAACAGCACTAACAATATAAACCACTTTGTTTGACATAAAATTAATTTGAGTTGCAAATATATTGCAGAGAAGCTAACGATTGTTAGTTAAAGTTGTTTTACCATAGTAAATCCTCGAATTAAGAATAAAATTTATTTACATTGGCTTTCATTATAAAAACAAATATTAAACATAAATTTGATGTTTAATAAGTAACTAGACTATTGCATTGATTTGTAATTATTTAACTTTAACTACCAATGTGTAAGTATTATACCATATACATAGCTGATGACCATAATATTGTTGCAAAAGGAATTGAAAAAATTATTAAACAAATTGAAGGTGTAAAAGATGTTTACATTTTTGTAAATGGAAAAGAATTATTTGATGCATGCGAAATACAAATGCCAGATGCCGTATTTTTAGATATTGATATGCCTGTTTGGGATGGTAGAAAAACACTAATCGCTTTAAAAAAACAATATCCTAAACTAAAGTGTTTAATGCTTTCAATGAATAACGAAAAAACATTGATTGATGATTGTATTGAAAATGGTGCTAATGGATATTTGAATAAAGATTGTACCGAAGCTGAATTAGAAGAAGCAATTTTTACGAATGAAGCCGTTTATTTATCAAAAGAGGTGCTGAAAAATTTAAGTGGCTACTCTAAAAAAATAGACAATAAAAGTTTTAAATTACAAGGTGCTTTAACAGAAAGGGAACTAGATATTTTATCGTTATTATGCGATGGATTAAGCCCAAAAGAAATAGCAGACAAAATTTTTTTAAGCCCAAGAACTGTTGAAACTCATAAAAAAAATATAATGGAAAAATTTGATGTTACTTCCATTGGTAAGCTCATAAGTATTGCTTTAAAAAATAGTATAATAAAATAAGTGTACAAATTATTAAACATAGTTATTTGGGGAATTTGGGTACAATTATTATTAACCACTTGCTATGCCCAAAATATTAATGAAAGCATCAACAAACAGCTTATTGAAATTAATAAGCTTACGGATAATTACGTAGTTTACAAAAAGCTAGATTCATTAAACCAAATTAAAGGATTAAGCATTAGAAACAAAGTAGAAGTTATTACACAACTTGCCAGTGTAGCTATTAAAATACAAAAGTTTGACGAAGCAGCAAAGCTATCTTATGAAGGAGTTGACTTAGCAGAAAAAAATAATTTAGACACTGCTCATTCATTTTTTTATAAGATTATTGGTGGTGTAAATTATTATCTTGGCAAATATCCCGAGGCCATTAAACATTTTAAAAGAAGTGCAGCAATAGCTAAGCAAAAAAATATTTTGTATTTGGAGGTGATGAATTACCAAAACCTTGGTGGGGTATTCATTGATAGCAAATTACATGATTCGGCAAAAATATATCTTTTGAAAGCCATAAAAATGAGTGCCATTTGTGGCTCCAAATGTACAATTGCTAGGTTGCTTGCGTTTCGTTTATTGGGTACTTTATATGAGAATCAAAAAGATTATTATAACGCTGAAAAACTTTATATAACAGCCGAAAAAGAGGCACAAATGACTAATGATACAACTCTTATTTGTTCTTTTTTAATTTACCGTTCCGATCTTCTTTATAAGTTAGGACAAAAACAAAATGCAATTGAAAAAGCATCATTAGCAGTAAAATTAATGAAGCACCAAAAAGGAAGAAACGACCACAGTTACACAGCTGCATTGCATCATCTATCAAAAAAATTAGCCGATTGTGGTAGATATAAAGAAGCATATGAATTAAGAATAGAATCAAGTAACTACATAGCACAAAATTATCGCAAAGAAGGGCTTCAACAAGTTAATGAACTAGAGGCAAAATATAAAACAAAAGAAATTGAACAAGAAAGAAACCTTGCACAAGCTAATGCACTAGCTGAAAGCAGAAAAAAAGAATTACTACTTTTAATATTAATCGTTGTTTTACTAATAGCCACGCTGATTACTGCACTTATTTTCTTTTACAATAAAAAAAACAAAGCTGATGCTAAAGTGAAAGAACAACAAGCTATATTAACTGCTATTTTTGAAACACAAGAAATAGAAAGAAGCAGAATTGCTAAAGACTTACATGATGGAATTGTACAGGATTTAACTGCTATAAAAATGAGCATTAAATCGGCTTATCAAATCGCCCCCAATAATTTACACCAGGAATTAAATACTATTCTAAGTGAACTAGATACCGCAACAAAAGAAGTTAGAGAAATCTCTTATCAAATGATGCCTGTAACGCTAAAAGAACTTGGATTAGTAAAGGCACTTAATGAACTACTAAACCGCAGCTTTGTAAAAAATAACATTGAATTTGATTTAAATTATTTTGGCTTAGAGGAAAGGCTTAACGAAAATATAGAAACCACTGTTTATCGAATTTGTCAAGAGTTAATTAACAACACTATTAAACATAGCCAAGCTACCCATGTTTCACTATTACTACAAATTAGAAATAATACACTTTTATTTACTTACGAGGATAATGGCATTGGTTTTAACTCTAAACAAGTAAAAAAAGGTATTGGTTTAAACAGCTTGAACACTCGTATAGAAATGGTTCAAGGTTCTTTAGAGTTTGACGCGTCAGAAACTACTGGAACAACTGCTTATATTAGAATTCCATTATAAAAATACCAAAATTTACTTACTAAGTTTCAGTAATTCTACTCAGATTTTTTTCAATACCAAGATTCATTTTTGTATAAATAAAAATAATTTATATGAAAAAGAATTTACGCTATTTATTAGCAGTTTGCAGTTTTAGTTTTTTTGTATTTTCTTGTAAAAAAAGTACAGATGACACAAGTAGTAACTCATCAACTGTTCCAGCAAATGGATGGAGAATTGGAAGCACCAACTACACTACTGCCTTTGCTATGAGAAATGTAGGTCAACCCAACTCAATTGGTGCGTTTGACGCTATACCAGGTGGTAATAATTTAAATACAGCAATTGTTTTATTTAACAACACAACAGGTATAGCAGCTGGTACTTTTAAAGTTGTGTTTAAAGCAAACCAATCTGATTTATTAGCTGATGAAATAATGGTTGGTGCAAATACTGGTTACAACCAAACTAGTGGGCAATACGATAAGCAATATGCAACTGTAATTGGAGAAACTGTTAATGCTACAGTTACTATTACAGGGGGTAAAGCAAAAGTAGTTGTTCCGCAAATCAACATCATATCTTACCCTGTTACTGCAAGTTCTATCAGCACAACATTTACAGGCACTATTGCTGAACAATAAACATTTTAAATTCATCATAGCATTGTTCAAATTTAATTTGAATTCAATAAAGAATTAACATCTAAACAAACAATTATGTTATACAATTATAAAAAAAATATAAAACGCACCGTAGAAATTAGGTTGTTTTTAAATATGATAGCATTCTTATTTACTACAGCTGTATTTGCTCAAAATAATATAAAGCAAAAATTTCAATACAATCTTCCGGGCAATATTGAAACGTTTCAAAAAGCACCTGGAGGTTATTTATTAGTGGGTTCTTCAGAAGGTTTAAGTGGTATTGAAGCTAATACAAATACAGTAAAATACACTTACACTAAAATGGGTAAAATAAAACCCGAAGAAATGCAGTTAATTCCAAATACCCCTTATATAGCCTTAACACGTGGTTACAGTAAAGTGCTTATAGATTATACAACTGGTGCTGAAGTGTTTACTCCAAATCCTAATGGATGGGGTGCTATTATGAGTATTCACCCAAATGTTGAAAACAGTACGTTTACAGTAATGGGAACTAGAGTTTCAGGTGGTTATGCTTTAGGCGTATACGACCTAGTAAGTTTTGCTCAAAAAGGTATTGTTGAGTTTTTGGATAAAAAAACAATGGGCAGCTACATTAATGCCTTTTGGTTCTATGAGTCTGATGGAAAACTATTTGTGAGAACAGAAAAAGGGATTGTTTGTGTAGATAACTCAACCCTTTCTATTAATTGGGTGTATAGCGATTTAGAAAAAACATCTAGCATTATTAAAGTTGTTGCTGATGCAAAAAAAGGGGAATATTATGTGTGTGAAAGTAATACCAAAGACCATTATTTGCACAAAATAGATGCTAATGGAGCTTTAACCACTAAAAAACCTACTAAGTTAGAAGGTATGCCACAGCGTGTAGAACTTTTAGATAATGCCATTTTTACTCATACTGCAGATTTAAAAACAACTTATATACAATTATATGATAGAGCTACTGCAACTAAAGTTTGGAAAAATGCTTATGAAATTGATGGGGGTATTCACCAAGCAATTGTAAAACCTAATAGTATTGTTTATGCTGCTAATAGAGGTGAAATAAACACTATAGATTTAGCTACAGGTACTCCTGCTGTAAAAAAAGATATAAAAACAGGACCAAGTTTTAAAGTATTTAATTTATTGCCAAACGACCAAGCTTTTTATTTAACCACAAAAGATATGGGTGTTGTGAATTTAAAAACTGGAGAGTTTGTAAAGGAGGCAACAAAATTTAAAAAAGTAACCAATATGATTACTGTGGACGATGAAAAAAATAATCGCTTTATCGTTAGTACAGGAACAGAATTATTCTTTATTAAAAACAATGGCGACATTACTAAAATAGGTGATGTAAATTTTAAAGATGATGAAACACCCACCAAAATTGAATTACGAGAATCTGGCATATTAGTAAGTGCTGCTCAAAATAATATTTTATTAAGCTATGATGGCAAAACCATTTATGAGTCTTACTATAAAGCTCCTGGACAAAGTTTGTTTGGGAAACTAGCAATGGGTGTTGTGGCAGTAGGTTTAGCAAGCCAAAGTGTTGGGCAAAATTCTGCAAAGCAATATAAAGATGCAAATCAGAGTGCAAATGCTGCCAATGGGATGCTTGGAGAAATGAGTAAAAAGTTTAAAGCAACATCTAGCACTAAAAGTCACACTTATATATTAACAAAACTTAAAGATGGTATAGGATTAGTTAAAGTAAATAAAGACAATGGTAAAGTTGATGCTGAAATAGTTTTAGACGATAAAAAACCAGAGTACGAAATTGATGAAGACTATGATGTACTATACTTTAAAAAAGATAAAAAAGTGTTATTAGGATACGATACAAAATAAGCATCGAAATAGATTCAAAGATATTTTCCTTAAAGAAACCAAAGCAAATAGGCTGCCTTAATTTTAAAATTTTAGGCAGCCTATTTTAATTTTATCCTTTTCTAAAAACCCATTTAAATATTTCTTTCCAAGTTACTTTTTTGCCATACAATAAAATTCCTGTTCTATATATTTTACCTGCAAACCAAGTAGTGCCAATAAAACCAGCAATCAAGAACCCCATACTTAATAAAAGTTGCCATACAGGTACACCATCTGGCACTCCATAACCAATGCGAGCCATCATTACAATTGGTGATGTTAATGGAAACATACTACCAAATACTGCTAATGGTGTATTAGGATCATTTACAGCCTGCATCATAATTACCATTGCAAAAACTATTGGCATAGTAATAGGTAATATTAAGCTTTGTGCATCTTGTGGGTCTTCGTTTACAGTGCTACCAACTGCTGCAAAAAGTGCTGCATATATAAAGTAACCTCCAAGAAAATAGAATAAAAAACAACCAATAATCAAAGGAAAATTTATTTGCCCAATAATAGCATTCATATTATTTAATGCTCCACTGTCTTTAAGTGTGTTAGCTGCACCAACCATTCCTGGTTGCATAGGCATATTTTGTGTTTGGTGTAACATATCGGGGAAAATTAAAGGAAGCAATAATTGCAGACCAAATACTAATACAATCCATATTAAAAACTGAACTAATCCTACTGAACCAATACCAAATATTTTACCCATCATTAGCTGAAAAGGTTTTACGCTACTTACAATTACTTCAGCAATACGATTTGTTTTTTCTTCCATTACACCACGCATTACCATTGTGCCATAAATGAAAAGAATGATGTAAATAAGAAATCCCGAAATCATTCCAACGGCATAACTAATACCAGATTTTTCATTGCCTTGCTTATCGCCACTAATGTTTGAGAAAACAATCTCATTGTTTTTTTGCAAACTGTCTAAAGTGTTTTTAGAAATATTTAATCCACTTAATAATCGTGTTTGCTCAAGTGCATTATTAATTCTTCGCTCAATTTTTTCTTGTGTTAAAAAACCCACACTTTTTGCAGCAATTATATGTAACGAATCGTTGCTATTATTAAGGTTAAAGCCATTTGGAACAAAAACATAGGCGTCAAATTTTTTACTTTCTAAATCTTTGTTTAACGCCTCTCTTGTTTGATTATTTACAAATGAGAAAATAATTTCGCCATTTTTATCTTTAAGCGTTCCCTTAAAAATATTGGCATTATCTGCAACAGCTATTTTAAAATCTTTTGTATTTTTTACAGTAAAAAAGATTATGAGTGCGTAAAGCCCAAAAATTAAAATTGGTAAGCCAATGGTGGTCAGTAAAAATGTTTTCTTTTGAACACGAGTTAAAAATTCTCGTTTGGCTACTAGTAATATTTTATTCATAAATTAGTTGTTTGTAGTATAGGAGGTTTGAAGTTTAAGGTTTAAAGTTGTTTCTTGTATTAAACCAAAAGTTGTGGGTTTTTACTTTTAAATATTTTGAAACGCCCTTGTAGTAGATTTAGTACCTTCAACCAAATCAATGAAAATATCATTGAGCGATGGCAAAATTTCATTAAAAGATTCAATGGTGCATTGCTGCTGCAAAAAGTATTGAAGCAAATCATTGCTCCTAAATCCTTCATTTATTTTTACTACAAACTCGTTGATGTTGCTATCGATAATAGAAAAAGAATCATGTTGTGTATTGGCAGGAATCTCTGATAATTTTATCTTAAATTTATTTTCCTTAAACTGTTGTTTTACGCTTTGTACAGTTCCATCCAATATTTTTTTACCAAGATTTACAAGTACAATTTGATCACAAATTTCTTCTACTTGTTCCATCCTGTGTGTACTAAAAATAATACTGCAACCACGTTGTGCCAAACCATAAATTTCATCTTTAATCAAGTTGGCATTAACAGGGTCAAGACCACTAAAAGGTTCATCAAGAATTATTAATTTAGGCTCGTGCAAAACTGTGATTACAAATTGTAATTTTTGGCTCATTCCTTTACTTAAATCTTCTACTTTTTTATTCCACCAGCTTTGCATTTCTAACCTTTCAAACCACCATTTTACTTTAGCCAATGCATCTGCCCTACTCAAACCCTTTAATTGTGCTAAATACAATGCCTGTTCACCAATTTTCATTTTTTTATACAAGCCTCTTTCTTCTGGCATATATCCAATTTTGATGGCATCATTAATGGCATCAAATTTTTTTCCATCAAAAACAATATTACCAGCATCTGGATAAAAAATGCCAGTAATCATTCTTATTAAAGTGGTTTTGCCTGCTCCATTAGGACCTAACAAACCAAAAATATTTCCCTGTGGAATCGTAAAAGAAATATCATCAACAGCTTTCTGAGTGGCAAAATATTTTTGCAAGTTTTGTAATTCAAGAATGTTATTCATTGGTTATTTATTGACGATTTGTTAATTGATAATTTATTGATTGAATTCAATTAAATCATACTACTACCTGCCTACCTTTCCTAATTTTCCATTTACTAAAATTTACCAGCTCCCACTTGCACCACCACCACCACTATCTCCTCCTCCAAAGCCACCAAAACCTCCCCCACTATTGCCTCCTCCACTCCAACCTCCACCACTTGAATTACCCCAACCACCAGAATTAAATAATAATGGGAGTATTAAATCACTTGCTCCAATACCTCTTTTTCTATAGCCACCATTTCCACCTCCACTACTTTTAATAATAATAAGCACCACTGCTATAATGATAATAATGATTGCTCCAAGTAAATTACCCCCATCTCCTGAGTTTTTTTTGCGTTCTCTTTTTATTTTATATTCACCAACTGCTGCTTTACTTAAGTTATCTACTGCT
>JBMLRA010000118.1:0-8493 GCA_049241265.1 Chitinophagaceae bacterium | reverse complement strand
AATAAAAGTCTCTCATTACAGTTGGTCTATCACAGTAAAAATATGCCGTTTATGTAATCATTTGCAAAAAATATCAAGTGTTTTAAAACTTTCTATAAGTAAAATAACTTGCTTTCATTCCACCTTAATTCTTACTTACAATAGCATTGTTTTAGCATAAGCAAAGTATTGTTTATTGTTTATAGGCACAATCTTTTACCTCAAAAAAAAATAATACTCGTAATAAAATGTGCGTTTTACATTACTTTTACCACGTTGAAAAAAATAGTAGCCATATCATTTTTAAGTATCTACTTGTTGGCAACAACACAGTTGGGGCAACTACTAAAATTACCTGCTTTTATTGAACATTATAATGAACATAAAGCTGCAAACACCCAATTAACTTTAGTAGATTTTTTAATAATTCACTATGCTAGTGGCAATGTTAAAGATGCCGATTATGAAAAGGATATGAAATTGCCTTTTAAAACTGCCAACGAAAATGTATTTTCTATAACCTCTACCGTTGCTACCCCTCCCCTTTTTTCAATTGAAACAGAGCATATCAATTTTTTTGAAAAAAAGAAACAATATTTTAGGAACGAATATTTTATTTCTAATTCTTTCTTCTCTAATATTTGGCAGCCTCCAAAAACTTGCTAATTATTTTATTTATCTTAATATCCACTATTAAGACTTTTATTGTTTACCTGTAATCTCTACAGGATTTTACTCACTTTATTAATAATTTTTATGCTTAATAAGATTATTGAGTTTGCTATAAAAAACAAACTGATAATTGGACTGTTTATAATAGCCTTAATTGGCTATGGAACTATTCAAGTTACTAAACTGCCCATAGATGCAGTGCCAGATATTACCAATAACCAAGTACAAGTTATTACCATTGCACCTTCGTTTGGTGCTAGCGATATTGAACGACTAGTTACGTTTCCTATTGAACAAGCTAATAATAATATTGCTGGTTTAAAGGAAATAAGAAGTTTTTCACGCTTTGGTCTATCGCTTGTTACCATTGTGTTTGATGATGCTATAGATATTTACTGGGCTAGGCAACAAGTTGCAGAACGATTGCAAAAAGTACAAACAGAAATTCCACAAGGAATTGGAATTCCTGAATTAGGCCCTATAACAACAGGACTTGGTGAAATATACCAATACGTAATTAAACCCAAAAAAGGCTACGAAAGCAAGTACAACGAAACGGATTTAAGAACCATTCAAGATTGGATTGTGAGAAGGCAACTTTTGGGTGTAAAAGGTGTTGCTGAGGTGAGCAGTTTTGGTGGTAAATTAAAACAGTATTCTATAGAAGTTGATCCTAATAAACTTTTATCGCACAACATAACCATTAACGATGTTTTTAAAGCACTAGAATCTAACAACCAAAATACTGGTGGTGCTTACATTGAAAAAGGGGCTAGCGTACTATACATAAGAAGTGAAGGTTTGGTAGGCTCTATTAACGACATTAACTACATTAACGTAAAATCAATTAATGGAGGCACTCCTTTATTTATTAAAGATATTGCTACTGTAAAAATTGGTAATGCTACCCGATATGGTGCTATGTGCTACAACGATAATGGCGAAGTTGCTGGAGCTGTAGTGATGATGCTAAAAGGTGCTAACAGCAGCGAGGTTATCAAAAACGTTAAAGAACGAATTGCTCAAATTAAAAAAACTTTACCCGAAGGCGTAGAAATTGAAGCCTTTTTAGATAGAACCAAAATGGTTAATAATGCCATTGGAACTGTTGAAAAAAATTTACTAGAAGGAGCTCTAATTGTGGTTTTTGTACTGGTAATTTTTCTTGGAAATTTAAGGGCTGGTCTATTGGTTGCATCAGTTATTCCATTAGCAATGCTATTTGCTATTTGCATGATGAATTGGTTTGGTGTGAGTGGTAATTTAATGAGTTTAGGTGCATTAGATTTTGGATTAATTGTAGATGGTGCTGTAATCATTGTAGAAGCTGTGATGCACCAACTTGCAAACAACAAAAAGTATCAAGGCATTCAACAGTTGAATCAAAACCAAATGGATGAATCTGTTAAAACTTCTGCTGGCAAAATGATGAACAGTGCTGTGTTTGGTCAAATTATTATTTTGGTAGTTTATCTGCCAATATTTACACTGCAAGGAATTGAAGGAAAAATGTTTAAGCCAATGGCACAAACAGTGGCTTTCGCCTTATTAGGAGCTTTCATTCTTTCGCTTACTTACATCCCAATGATGAGTTCTATTTTTCTGAGTAAAAAAACGAAACATAAACAAAACATTTCAGATAAGATAATGTCGTTGATTGAATTTAGATATCAAGCTGCATTAAAATGGATGATGCAATATCCTAAAGCAATTCTTACAACTACTTTTTGTTCTTTTTTAGTTTCAATATTTGTAATGAGTAAATTAGGTGGCGAATTTATTCCAACATTAGAAGAAGGCGATTTTGCAGTAGATACAAGAGTGTTAACTGGCAGTAATCTATCAACTACAATTACCAACACACAAAAGGCTGCACATATTTTAAAATCACAATTTCCCGAAGTGGAAAAAGTTGTAACAAAAATTGGAAGTGGCGAAGTACCAACAGATCCAATGCCAATGGACGCTAGTGATATGATGGTGATTTTGAAGGATAAAAAAGAGTGGAAGTCTGCAAAAACTTTTAATGAGCTTTCTGAAAAAATGAGTAAAGCACTACAGGATGTTCCAGGGCTTACAACAGGATTTCAATTTCCTGTACAAATGCGTTTCAATGAATTGATGACAGGTGCAAGACAAGATGTTGTGTGCAAGATATTTGGTGAAAATTTAGATACACTTGCATTATATGCTGCAAAACTAGGACATATAGTAAACACTATTGAAGGAACAAAAAATTTATATGTTGAGGCTGTTTCTGGAATGCCACAAATAATTATCAACTACAACAGAAATACAATCGCTCAATTTGGATTGAACATAGCCGACATCAACAAAATCATTAACACATCTTTAGCTGGTCAAAGCACAGGTATGGTGTTTGAAGGTGAAAAGCGTTTTGACTTGGTAGTGAGATTGAATGGAGATTTAAAAAAAGATATTAATGATGTACAAAATCTTTTGATACCAACACCTTCTGGCACACAAGTACCTCTATCACAATTAGCAGATGTAGAAATAAAAGATGGTCCCAATCAAATACAAAGAGAAGATGCAAAACGTAGAATTGTTGTAGGTTTTAATGTTCGTGACAGAGATGTTCAAAGTATTGTAAAAGAACTTCAGGAAAAAACAGATAAACAAATAAAATTTCCAACTGCATATTATGTAACGTATGGTGGTGCTTTTGAAAACTTAAATGCAGCAAAAGCTCGTTTACTAATTGCAGTACCTATTTCATTGCTCTTAATTTTTCTGTTATTATTTTTTGCTTTTAACTCCTTCAAACAAGGCTTACTTATTTATTCTGCTATACCACTTTCTGCTACTGGAGGTATCTTTTCATTAGCCCTTCGTGGAATGCCTTTTAGCATTAGTGCTGGCGTTGGTTTCATTGCCTTATTTGGTGTAGCTGTATTAAATGGAATTGTGTTAATTGCAGAATTTAACAGACTTAAGCAAGATGGTATTCAAGACCTTAAAGAAATTGCTTTAAAAGGAACAATGCTTCGTTTAAGGCCAGTTTTAATGACAGCATTTGTTGCATCATTAGGCTTTTTGCCAATGGCGTTAAGCAATGGTGCAGGTGCAGAAGTACAAAGACCTTTAGCAACTGTTGTTATTGGGGGGTTATTACTGGCCACACTATTAACACTTTTTGTTTTACCAATATTATACATCGCATTTGAAAAAGTAAACATTAAAAAGATGAAAATGAAACAAAATATAGTTGCTAGTTTTATGTTAATAATATTATCAATAAGCACTGCAACAAATGCACAACAAACTATCACACTACAAGCAGCTATTGACACAGCTTTAAAAAATAATTTAGCAATTAAAAATGAAAAATTAAAAGCTACTTATCAGCAAATGCTTGTTGCTACTGCAAAAAATATAGCACCAACTAATATGATTGCAGAAGCTGGGCAAATCAATAGTTTTTATACCGACACCAAATTAAGTTTAACACAACAATTGAGTTTACCAGTTGTTTATAAAAGGCAAAAAACACTTTTTGAGCAAGAAGCTAAAAATAGTTTTTTAAATATTGCTATAAAAGAGTCAATGCTTAAAAAGCAAGTAGAGCAAAGCTTTTATCAATTTGTTTATTTAAAAAACAAGCTTTCTTTATTACACCACATAGACACACTTTATAGTAATTTTCAAAAAAAAGCAGCAATTAGATTAAAGGCTGGTGAAAGCAATGTTTTAGAAAAAG
Source organism: Chitinophagaceae bacterium (assembly GCA_049241265.1). Taxonomy (GTDB): domain Bacteria; phylum Bacteroidota; class Bacteroidia; order Chitinophagales; family Chitinophagaceae; genus CAIVPM01. Next base: position 4,121 of record JBMLRA010000118.1, on the reverse strand, counting down.
CAACTGCTGATAACCAGCTTGTACAAATTAAAATTCAACAAAATCAATTGTATGCCGATATTAAAATTGTTGAAATGCAGTTTCAATTGTTGCTAAATTCAAGTATTGAATTATTGCCTTTAATTAGCTCGTACAAAATAAGTTTTAATGACCAAATAGATTCGTCAATTATTACTAGTCATCCTTTTTTAAAGCAAATTCAACAGCAACAACAAATTGCTATTGCAGCTATTAAAGTAGATGAATCTAAATTGTTACCAGAATTAATTGTAGGCATTAATAACACTAGCATTAAAGGCACAGGTGCAGATGATAAAGTGTATAGTGGTAGTGCACGATTTACATCTTTACAAGCAGGTGTTTCTATTCCCATTTTCAACTCATCGCAAAAGGCAAAAATCGAAGCCGCAAAGTTTAATAGCAAAATTTCAAAAAGCAATTATAATGTGGAAGAACAGTATTTAAAAAATAGCTATGCAATAGCTGTAATACAATACCATAAATACTTACAAGCTGTTGCCCATTTTGAAAACGATGCTCTTACCACAGCTCAACAAATCACAACAACTGCTAATCAACAATTAGCAAATGGTGCAATTAATTATCTCGAATGGGTGCAACTCATTAATCAAAGTATTAGCACACAAAACGACTATATTGAAGCAGTTAAAAACTTAAACGACTGCATTATTGAACTACATTTTTTTACAAATAAATAACTAACAATGAAAAATTTAAAAATAAAGTTATCCATTGCTATTTGCATATTATTTTATGCTGCAAGCTTATTATTAACTAGTTGTGGAAGCAAGAAGACCGAACCACAAAAAGCAGAAATAGTAACTGACGAAAACATTATCACTCTATCTGCTGCACAAATAAAAAATGCTAATATCATTTTAGGAAAAATTACTCAGCAACAAATATCATCAACACTTAAGGTAAATGGTAAAATTGATGTTCCTCCACAAAATATGGTTTCAATAAGTGTTCCATTAGGAGGCTATTTAAAAAATACAAAACTACTTCCTGGAATGCACATCAACAAAGGTGATATCATCGCTGTAATTGAAGACCAGCAATACATTCAATTACAACAAGACTATCTGTTAACTAAAACAAAACTTGCGTACAGCCAACTAGAGTTTGACAGACAAAAAGAATTAAATCAAAGTAAAGCAAGTAGCGATAAGGTTTTGCAGCAGTCAGCAGCCGAGTTAAATTCATTAAAAATTACACTAACAGCATTAACTGAAAAGCTACATCTAGTAGGCATTAATCCTGCTTCTATTAACAACAGTAATATTAACAGAAGTATCAATGTTTATGCATCAATCGATGGGTTTGTAACTAAAGTAAATGTAAACATTGGTAAATATATTTCACCAACAGATGTACTATTTGAATTAGTAAATCCTAGCGATATACATCTTGCATTAAAGATTTATGAAAAAGATGTTGAGAAACTTTTTATTGGACAAAAACTAATGGCATATACAAACAATAATCCTGCAAAAAAACACCCTTGCGAAATTTTATTAATAGGTAAAGATCTTAGTATAGACAGAAGTACAGAGGTTCATTGTCATTTTAATGACTACGACAAAACGCTTATTCCTGGAACTTATATGAATGCCGAGATTCAGGTAAAATTAAACAATAGTTATGTTTTACCAGAGGAAGCTGTAGTTCGTTTTGAAAACAAACATTATGTTTTCATAATGAAAGCAGAAAATCAGTTTGAAATGACTGAAGTGCAAACAGGCAATACTGAAAATGGAATGATTGAAATTTTACAAGCAGATAAAATAATGTCTCAATGCATCGTTACAAAAGGAGCTTATTCCATACTTATGAGTCTAAAAAACAAAAGTGAGGACTAATTGAAAACAACATTTAAACAGTCTTGTTTAACTAGCCTCATTGCATTTATTTAACATTAATAATCACACATTTTGATACCTATACTTTTTGAAGATGATGACATTATTGTTGTTGACAAACCTGCTGGCTTAGCATCTCAAAACACAGCCAATAAAGATATTTCGCTGATAGATACACTAGATAAAAATGTATTACCCGTACATAGGTTAGACCAACGTGTTAGTGGTATTATTCTTTTTGCAAAAAATCAAGAAACGCTTACAATTTTAAACAGCGATTTTAAAAATAGAAGCGTTACAAAACGTTACAGGGCTATAGTCTCAAATTGTCCTCCAAAATCTGAAGATACATTAATTCATTGGTTACAAAAAAATAGCAATTCAAGTAAATCTAATGTTTTTAAAAAAGAAGTAGCACACAGCAAACAAGCGATACTAAAATACAAAACTGTTCAATCTTCTATAAAATATCATTTATTACAAATAGATTTATTTACTGGTCGTTTCCATCAAATAAGGGCACAACTATCAGCGATTGGTTGCCCAATTGTTGGAGATGTTAAATATGGTTTTAAACGTACAACCCCGGATGGTAGTATCTTTCTACAATCTTTTTATTTAGCATTTAAACATCCTAAAACAAAAGAATCTTTAACATTTGAAATTGACATACCAATACTTTGGAATAAATATGGATTTTAAAAGAAAACGCTATATAAAACAGTGGGTTGTTTGCTTCTTTGCAAACATCTACATTTGCAGCAAATTATTAATTCGATAACTATACATTACAAATAACTAAACAATAGATTTTATGGCAGATATTTTTGAAAAATTGGTAAAAAATTATGGTCCAATAGGTCAGCACAGAGAAAGAGCTCACGGCTATTTCGCTTTTCCAAAATTAGAAGGTGAAATTGGTAGCAGAATGAAGTTTCGTGGCAAAGAAATGATTGTTTGGAGCTTGAATAATTATTTGGGATTAGCAAACCATCCAGAAATAAGAAAAATTGATGCTGATGCTTCTGCTCAATATGGATTGGCGTTGCCAATGGGTGCAAGAATGATGAGTGGAAATAGTGTTTACCACGAACAATTAGAGGCAGAATTAGCAGCATTTGAAAGTAAGGAAGATGCAATCTTAATGAACTTTGGATACCAAGGTATAATGAGTGCCATTGATGCTATTTGTGGCAGACACGATGTAATTGTTTACGATGCTGAAAGCCATGCTTGTATTATTGATGGATTACGTTTACATCCTGGGCATAGATATGTTTTTAAACACAACGATTTAGAAGATTGTGAAAAACAACTAGAACGTGCAACTGCACTAATTAACAAACAAGGCACTGGAGGTATTTTAGTTATCACTGAAGGCGTTTTTGGTATGGCTGGGGATCAAGGAAAGCTAAAAGAAATATGCGAATTAAAAGGCAAATACGATTTTAGATTATTGGTAGATGATGCTCATGGCTTTGGCACTTTAGGTAAAACAGGTGCTGGTGCTGGTGAAGAACAAGGTTGCCAAGATGGAATAGATTTATACTTTTCAACTTTTGCTAAATCAATGGCTAGCATTGGTGCTTTCTTAGCGGGTCCAAGAATTATTATTGATTTTATTCGCTATAATATTCGTTCTCAAATTTTTGCTAAAAGTTTGCCAATGCCTATTGTTATTGGTAATTTAAAGCGTTTGGATATGTTGAAAACAAATCCAGAATTGAAAGAAAAATTATGGAGCAATGCATTAAAACTACAAAATGGACTAAAAGAACGTGGTTTTGATATTGGAGCAACTAACACCCCAGTAACACCTGTATATATGAAGGGTGGTGTAGAAGAAGCAACAGCAATGTGTATGGATTTGCGTGAAAATTATCACGTATTTGCAAGTATTGTTGTATACCCTGTAATTCCAAAAGGACATATCATTTATCGCTTAATTCCAAGTGCTGCACACACCGATGCAGATATTGAACAAACTTTAGTTGCTTTTAGTGAAACAAAAGCGAAGCTAGATGCTGGTGCTTATCAAGTTACTGAAATCCCAGATATGGCTGATGCTAGATAAAAAGATTGAATAATAAAAACGGGTTGGATTTTAAAAAAAAATTCAACCCGTTTTTATATGTGAAAAGCCTGCAAAATTTTGCAGGCTTTTCACATATAAATTTGAACTAGTACTATTCTGCACTTGGTGTAGCCTCTTCAGTAGTAGTTGCTTCGTCAGCTGCC
>JBMLRA010000117.1:0-1445 GCA_049241265.1 Chitinophagaceae bacterium | reverse complement strand
AGCGAGTAGCATCTGCTCCAAATTTTTCAATAGTTTCAAATGGGTTAACAATGTTACCTAAACGTTTACTCATTTTAACCCCATTCTTATCCAACACCAAACCATTGCTGACAACTGTTTTATACGCCCTGCCATCTACTTTTTCTGTTGGCAAGTTTGCCTTCTCCAATTCTTCAATAACACTTTCTTTTATTAAAGAACCAATAGCGTGTAGAGTATAAAACCATCCACGAGTTTGGTCTACTCCTTCAGCAATAAAATCTGCTGGATAATTTTGTGCAAATAATTCTTTATTTTCAAATGGAAAATGATGCTGTGCATAAGGCATTGCACCACTATCAAACCAAACATCAACCAAATCACTTAAGCGTTTCATTGGCTTGCCACTTGTTGATTTTAAAATAATATCATCAACTTGTGGTTTGTGTAAGTCTGTAACATTTTTTATTGGACTGTCTTCGTGAATTAATGAATTTAACTCAGCAACACTTCCTATGCAAATTTGTTCTTCACCATCTTCTGTTTTCCAAACTGGCAATGGTGTTCCCCAATAACGAGAACGACTTAAATTCCAGTCCACCATATTCTCTAACCAATTACCAAAACGCCCTTCACCAGTAGATTTTGGCTTCCAGTTGATGGTTTTATTCAACTCTACCATTCTATCTTTTAAGGCTGTGGTTTTAATAAACCAAGCATCTAAAGGATAATATAAAATGGGTTTATCTGTACGCCAACAATGTGGGTAATTGTGATCGTATTTTTCTTTCTTAAATAGTTTGCCTTCTTCTTGCAACTTCAACACAATTCTATCATCAACACTCAAGTATTTCTTTAAGTCCTTTACCTTGCCATTAGCTTCTAAAATTTGCTTTTGCTTTTGGAATTCAACTTCTTTTTCAGCATCGGTTAAGTAAGCTTCTTTTACATATTCCTCACCATATAAAAACACATCGTCTTTAATGCCTGATAAAAATTTACCACGTCTATCAACCATTGTAAGAATACCAATATCATATTTCTTGCCCACCTTAAAGTCATCTGCACCAAAAGCAGGAGCAGTGTGAACGATTCCAGTTCCATCTTCTGTGGTTACAAAATCGCCACAAAGAATTTTAAATGAATTTGGGTTATCTATTTTATTGTCTTCAAAAGGAAGTAATTGTTCGTATTGAATTCCTTCTAATTCAGAGCCTTTGAATTCAGCAAGAATTTCCCATTGCAGTTTCCCTTCAATTGAATATGATGATCCTGTTGTTTTATCAGAATCCTTAACATCTTTGAAATATTTATGCATCAATGCTTTTGCAAGAATTACATTAATTGGTTGATGATTAATTGGGCTAAAAGTTTTCACCAAAACATAATCAATATTTCCACCAACAGTCAAGCCAAGGTTAGATGGTAAAGTCCAAGGTGTCGTTGTCCAAGCTAAGAAGTAAACA
>JBMLRA010000116.1:0-29865 GCA_049241265.1 Chitinophagaceae bacterium | reverse complement strand
GTGCCTTTCGCCCGAAAGCCATGAAATAATTGATGATTTTGGCAGGTCTTCTGACTTTAGCATTCACTTCACCTTCCCGTTTTAAACAGTGGTTTTATTGAAGTTGAATCTTGCGATTCTGCCTTACAGCTACGGGGATAGTTCTTGATTTTAACAAGATTCCCTTTTAATTTTCTACGTGAAGTAGAAAAACCAAATTCGTTGCAAATGTAGGGTTGTGGTTTAAAGAGATGGATTATTTTCTTTTAGTACATTATCAATTTTCTTTTTTAGATCCTCGTAAGAAGTGTAACCACGAGACAGCAAATAAAATTTATTATCATTTAATTGTAGCAATACACACGGAAATCCTGTTACTTGTAGTTGCTTGCATAAAGCAAATTCGTAATGTGCTTTTTCTTTATATGTGTCGCTTTTAATTTTTTCATAAAAAGCCTCTGGTTGTATACTATACTTTTCTAGTAAATGTTTATAGGCTTCATCATCTGTTAAATCTCTGCCTTCAAAATGTAGAGCATATTGCAAATCGGTAGCAAATTCAATTTGTCTTTCGGGATAATATTCTTTAAACACACACAAAGCAATAGCAGGCTTTTCACTATTGGGAAACCAGTCACTTAAATCAGGATTGTTGATATGCCATAGGTAATCTTCTCCAAATGTAACACCACTATATTCTTCAACAGTTTTATAAGCTTGCTTAATATAATGTGCTGTAGCTTCAATGTGTACTGGCTTTTCAGGCAAAATCATTCCACCACTTAGCACTTCAAAATCTAATTGTTGATTGAATTCTTTTTCAATAGAAGTTATAACTTTACTAAAGCCATAGCACCAACCACAATAAGCATCGTAGCAATAAATTAAAATTGGTTTCATTATGCAAAGAAAAGCAAATTGTTTATAGTCAACCGTCTGTAGACCATCGCGATTTATTTTTGCTATGGACGATAATAAATGGGCTATGGGCTAATTTTAATTACAAACTTTATCTGCACAACAGCTGCTAGCAAAGGCTTCTGGCTTAGCTTTAAAAGCAAAACCCATTCCTAAAATGTAGCCCATTGCATCTTTTAAAGCATCGTTGCTTTTAAAATGGGGATCAGTATTAATATCTGCGTGTACTTCCATTTCAATGTTGTGCTCAATAAATAAATCGCACAATTCATAAGCAACTTCAATGCTTTTAGATACCTCTACCAACATTCTTTCTTTAATATGGAATTTTTGTTTTGTGGTATCATTATGTATAAACATAAATCCGCCACTATGCTCTCTAAGAAAAACAATAACTGTTGCAAACTCTGTGTCTGCACCTTTTACCCTACTGTCGGTACCAATACATACTTTTAATTTAATACCCTTAGAAGTTTCTTTTATAATTGTTTCGGCTACAGCATCTTTAATTGGAAGATTGATAGCCTCGCCATTAAATTTTCGCCATTGCATAAAATAAAGTTTTTTAAAATTAGCAGTTATTTACAACAACTAGTATTACATTATTATTAACACTAAGTGAATTAACCATAAGGTAAGTTTTATATCAAAATGCATTACAACAAAAACCATCAAAATATCATTAATATTTGAAGCCATATCTTAGCAGCATATTTATAAACAAAAAATGATTGTAGCAATATATAGCAGAGGGTTAGATGCCGAACAAAATGCACCAATGCAGTTTTTGTTAAGCGAATTGCTTTCACGCAAAGCAACAGTTTTTTTATTCGAGGCATTAGTTTGGCAATTACCTGCACAAGCTAATTTTTCCATTTTTAATTCTTATGAAGATTTGGTTTCAAATGATGTTGAATGTTTGATAAGTGTTGGTGGTGATGGAACGATTCTAGATGCTGTTACAATGGTACGAGATAGCAATATTCCTATACTTGGAATTAATTTTGGACGGTTAGGTTTTTTAGCAAGCATTAGTAAAAATGAAATTGCAAGTGCTGTTGAGGCTCTAATAAACCATACTTTTATAGTAGATAAAAGAAGTTTAATACATATTGATTCTGATAACAATTTATTTGGAGATACACCCTTTGCATTAAATGAATTTGCATTGCATAAAAGAGATACATCTCCAATGATAAAAATTCACACCTACATAAACGGGGAGTTTTTAAACAGTTATTGGGCAGATGGATTAATTGTATCTACACCAACAGGCTCTACAGGTTATAATTTAAGTTGTAATGGTCCTATCCTTTTTCCAGAATCATCTAGCTTTGTAATTACACCTGTTGCTCCTCATAATTTAAATGTTAGACCCATTGTAGTGGCAGATAGTAATATTATTTCTTTTGAGGTTGAAGGCAGATCAAATCAATATATATGCGTAATGGATGCAAGAAGAGAGTTTGTTGATATTAACATTCAAATTGCAGTTAAAAAAGAAAAGTTTAGTGTTAGTTTAATACGTTTAAACGAAAATAGTTTTCTTTCTACCCTTAGAAATAAACTTACTTGGGGGATGGATAAAAGAAATTAACTTTTTATTTGCAATCATCATATCATCTTTACAAAACACTATTGAACAAACGTTACTAAAACATATGTAACAAAAACCTAAGAAGCAATTCAAAATTTTGATGCTTATGTTTTCTTTTGTTTCTTATGCGTCTTCATTTATTTTTGATTTTATGACAAAAAGATTTGTTTTATGTATTAGTGTATTGTTTTTTGCAAATACTGCAAAGACACAATCGCTTGAGAGCTTTGAACACGTTGGTGAAATTGGTGTTTCTGTTGGTGCAGCACATTACTTTGGAGATTTAAATCCCGAATTTGATATTAGTCGCCCAAAATTTTCAGCAGCTTTACATTATACCAAACAAATGAACAATTATGTAGGTTTAAAAATATCAGCCACATACGCTGGTTTAGGATATGCAGATAAATACAGCAAAAACGTATTTCAACAAAATAGAAACTTGAGTTTTAATAGTGATGTGTGGGAGTTTTCGCTAAATGGTACATTTAATTTTTTTAGCTTTAATCCCGGTTTTGAGGGCAATAATTATACGCCCTATGTTGGTTTAGGCATTGGTGTGTTTACTTATGATCCCTATGCTTATTTGAATGGAGAAAAATATTTGTTAAGAACTGTTGGAACCGAGGGGCAAGGAAGTGATGCATATCCCGATAGATTGCCATATAAAAACTATGCATTTTGTATGCCATTAACACTAGGGTTTAAATATGCTTTTAGCCCCAGTATGAATGTATTTACAGAACTGCGATATAGATTTACCAATACCGATTATTTAGATGATGTAAGCACTACTTACACACCAGATGCATTTATAGGTGCAGGACCAGCTTCTCTTTTAAGTGATAGAAGCTATGAGTTGGGGTCAACAATTGGAATAAAAGGAAGACAAAGAGGAACTACTTTACAGAAAGATGCTTTTGCTACATTTCACGTGGGGTTATCATTTAATTTGCAAGCTTACAGATGTCCAAATCAAAAATATAGTTACTAAAATTCATCATCATCTTCAAATTTTAAATCTGTTTTCCAAATTTTAAAAAAATAATAAAGCAATGCAATAAGGCTAGCTAAAAAACCAATATAAAAAATAATATTTTTTGTTTTAGGACCATTTTCAAAAAAAGCATAGTTATTCATTATACCCAACTTAACATTAATTGCCATCCACAATAAACTAATTGAAAGGGTTTTTATAATTCGCTTTAGGTATAAAATAATTTTGGGCTCCATTACATTTTTATAGGCTTGTTATAAACTAAATGGCTACAATTTTGAATTTGCTATATTGGTTAAACACTCTCCAATAAAGCTCAACACTTCTTCTCTTCCAATATTTTTTTCAGCACTTGTTACAAAACTTTGTGGTAAAAATTCCCATTCTTCACGCATAGCATCTAAAAATGCATCTACATTTCTTTTAACAACTCCAGGTTTTTCTTTGTCGGCTTTCGTAAAAATAAGTGTAAAAGGAATTTCCCATTTACCTAACTGGTTTGCAAAAGCTAAATCTATTTTTTGAGGTTTATGCCTGCTATCAATTAGCACAAAAACATTTACCAAATTTTCTCGTTTACGCAAATAATTTTCAATCATTTGTTCCCAACGCCTTCTATCATTTTGTGCTACTTTGGCGTAGCCATATCCTGGTAAATCTACCAAGTACCATTTTTCGTTAATTTCAAAATGATTTATTAATTGTGTTTTTCCGGGTGATGATGATGTTTTGGCAAGATTTTTTTGTTTCACCAACATATTTATAAGAGAAGATTTGCCAACATTGCTTCTACCAATAAAAGCAAACTCTGTTTTATCTGGAGCTGGGCATTTATCAAAACTAGGAGAAGATATTATATATTTTGCAGATTTTATTTGCATTTGGCAAATTTAGGTTAAGTAATTGCATTGAAATAAGTTGTTTTGTACTATTGTATCGAACTAGCGTTTTTAAATTAAATTTGCTCAATTCGTAAAAACATATAATTTTCAAAAGTTGTAAAATATTTTGAAACTATTTAGCCCTGCCATATCACGACTTGCACGCATTAGACAATGGCGTACAGAAAGATGGATACAAAATCCAATTGCTTCTCAGCGTGAGGTATTGCAAGATTTAGTTACACACGCTCAATACACAGAAATAGGAAGAAAATATGGGCTTATGAAATTATTTTCTATTGCCGATTTTAAAAACACGATTCCCATTCATGAATATGAAGATATTAAACCTTATGTGGAAAGGTTGATGAACGAAGAGGAAAATTTATTGTGGAATACACCAGTAAATTGGTTTGCAAAAAGTAGTGGTACAACAAGCAGTAAAAGCAAATTTATTCCTATTACAAAAGAAAGTTTAGAAGACTGCCATTTTCAGGGAACGAAAGATGTATTGAGTTTATATTATAACATTCATCCAAATAGTGATTTGCTTACTGGTAAAGGATTAGTAATTGGTGGAAGCCATCAAATAAGTATGATGAGTGATAACATACAATTTGGTGATTTAAGTGCTGTGCTTTTGCAAAACACTCCCTATTGGGGTCAGTGGCTACGCACACCTGAATTAAGTATCGCACTTTTAGATGAATGGGAAGAAAAAATTGAAAAGCTTGCACAAAATACTATTAATGAAAATGTAACCTCTATTTCTGGCGTACCCACATGGACATTGGTTTTGTTAAAAAGAATATTAGAAATTACAGGAAAAGAAACAATTAGCGAAGTGTGGCAAAATTTAGAACTTTATATACATGGTGGCGTTTCATTTGTGCCATATAAAGAACAGTTTGAAAATGTTATTGGCAGGCCCATAAATTATCTAGAAATATATAATGCAAGCGAAGGTTTTTTTGCTGCACAAGATGATTTGAACCAAGATGGTATGCTGTTGTTTCTTAATCATGGTATTTTTTATGAGTTTATGCCTGTAGAGGAATATGGTAAAGAAAAACCCATAACAATTGGGTTAAATAAAGTTGAAATAGGAAAAAATTATGCACCTGTTATTACTACTAATGGCGGCTTGTGGCGATATTTAATTGGCGACACCATTCAGTTTACAAACCTCTCTCCTTTTAGAATAAAGGTAAGCGGTAGATTGAAGCACTATATTAATGCTTTTGGCGAAGAACTAATGATAGATAATACCGATAAAGCTATTGCTATTGCTAGTCAAAAAACCAATAGCATTGTTAATGATTACACAGCAGCTCCCCAATATTTTAACGATAAAACTAATGGCACTCATGAATGGTTAATAGAGTTTGATAAAGAACCTGGTAGTATTAAAGAATTTGGCTATGAGTTAGACTGTGCTTTAAAAACCCTAAATAGTGACTACGAAGCAAAAAGGCATAAAGACATTGCACTGCAAATGCCTATTATAAGAATATTACCACAAGGATTGTTTAGAAAATGGCTTTCACAAAAAGGTAAATTAGGTGGGCAGCATAAAGTGCCAAGACTGAGTAATGACAGAACATACATTGATGAAATATTAAGCTTATATCAAGCTAAAAAATAACTACTATCCCAATTCTGTTTTAAATATAATTTTTATAACTAGTAAATAGATAATGGAAGAACTATTTATTTGAATAGCTATAAATATGGTGTTGATAAATAGCAATATCACAACAATCAATTTTAAAGATAAATCAACAAACAAAAAAATATTTTCTTCCTCATGTTTACTGTTCCTTTGTATCAGTAATAATAAACTATTTTTAGTGTTATGGCATTAGGGCAATCACTACAACAAAGACTTTTACAAAGACTATCTCCACAGCAAATTCAGTTAATGAAACTGCTGCAAGTACCTACTGCTAATTTAGAAGAAAGGATTAAAGAAGAGTTGGAAGAAAATCCTGCTTTGGAGCTAAGTGATGAAAACGATACAGATGATATTTCTACAGAAGTAAAAGATGAATTTGAAACTTCAGAAGATGAATTTGAAGAATTAGACGGCAGTGAAGATGAATATGAAAATATTGATGTAAGTGAATATGTAAGCGATAGCGATGATGATGTAGCAGACTACAAAACCCGCGATGATAACTATCCTGAATTAGATGATAAAAAAGTAATTCCTATTAAAAACGAAACTACTTTTTTTGATTTGCTAGAATCGCAATTAAGAATGTTAGATGTTACCGAAGAACAATACAAAATTGCAGAGCAAATTGTTGGCAGTCTAGATGATGATGGTTATTTAAGACGCGAAACCACCAGTATTGTAGACGATTTGGCTTTCAGGCAAAATATTATAACAACAGAAAAAGAAGTTGAACATATTATTAGACTTATTCAACAATTTGAACCAACAGGTATTGCTGCACGTCATTTAAAAGAGTGTCTCTTACTACAGCTTTATAAGAAAAAAGATGATGGAGATGATGTTGATTTAGCAATTAAAATTTTAAATAAATATTTTGATGAGTTTATAAAAAAACACTACTCTAAACTACAACAAACATTATTATTAACCGACGAACAACTAAAAGATGTTATCAACCAAATCGTAAAACTAAATCCAAAACCTGGTGGTGATGTGGGAGAAAGCAATCAAAAAGAATCTTACGTAATTCCCGATTTTTTTATTTTAAATAATGCAGGAATATTAGAACTAACATTAAATGGTCGAAATGCTCCCGACCTTAGAATTAGCCAAGATTATAAGGATATGATGAAGGAGTATGATATGGGTGCCAAAAAAGATAAACGACAAAAAGAAGCTGTGCAGTTTATTAAGCAAAAAATTGATGGGGCAAAGTGGTTTATTGATATGATAAAACAACGACAAGAAACCCTTACACATACGATGAGTGCTATTATGCAGCACCAGTATAACTTCTTTTTAACAGGAGATGATACAGAAATGAAGCCAATGATATTGAAAGATATTGCAGAAAAAACAGGATTGGATATAAGCACAGTAAGTCGTGTTGCCAATAGTAAATTTGTGCAAACCGAATTTGGCACTTATCGCTTAAAATTCTTTTTTAGTGAGAGTTTAAGTACTGACAGCGGAGAAGAGGTAAGCACAACTGAAGTAAAGAAAATATTAAGCGATTTAATAGCAGCCGAAAATAAACGAAAGCCATTAGCCGACGAAGAATTAACAGAGTTATTAAACGAAAAAGGCTACAACATTGCCCGTAGAACTGTTGCTAAATATAGAGAGTTGCTCAATATTCCAATTGCTAGATTAAGAAGAGGTTTGTAATTCTATTTATTCAACTCGCTTAAATATTTGTCTAATGCAGTTACCATACTTGGGCTTAATGGTGCTGGGGCTTTAATGTTCAACTCAAGCCCAGATTCTTCAATAGCTTTTGCAGTATTGCTACCAAAGCCACCTACTAAAGTACCATTTTGTTTAAATGTTGGAAAATTATCAAACAAACTTTTTACACCACTTGGGGTAAATAAACAAATAACATCAAAATCTTTAATAGATATGTTTTCTTTTATATTGCTGCTAACAGTGCGATACATATAGCCTAAAGAAAATTCGCAGTTGTGATGCTTTAACCAATTTACTATTTCATTATCTTGTTGGTTTTCGCTACACACATACAAGAACTTTTCATTTTCTTTATGTTTATTAATTACATCAAACATTCCTTTATTGCTGCCATCAGCACCATAAAAAACTTTGCGTTTGCGGTATAAAATAAATTTTTGAAGGTAAAGAGCAACAGCCTCTGTAATGCAAAAATATTTGGTGTCTTGGTTAATATTTATTTTCATTTCCTCAGCCAATCTAAAGAAATGATCAATTGCATTTTTGCTAGTGAATATAACACCTGTGTAAGAAACAATGTCTACCTTTTGCTTGCGAAACTCTTTAGCAGCAATAGCCTCTAATTGAATAAAGGGCATAAAAGATAATTCAACACCGTGCTTTCTTTCTAGTTCAAAGTATGGAGATTTTTCACTTTCAGGTTTAGGCTGAGAAATGAGAACCTTTTTTATTTGCTTTTTTGTTGCTTGTAACTTCGTTCCGCTTTTTGCCATTGCTTAGCTTAATAGTTAAAATTTAAATACCATTGCCTATGTAATTGCTTAGTGCCTTGTACATTAATAGCAATGGTAAAATTTCTATGCTGCAAAAGTATAGAAAAAAATGAATGGCATTAATTTTTAATCTCCCACTCATATTTTTATAAGTTGAAAAAAACCTGAAAATAAACAGTAGTAGTATTACAATTATAGATGTATTAAATGCAATGGTTTCAATACCTGTAGTTGCAAAAGCAATTAAGAAAAGAAATGGAACTAGCACAACGCCCATTATTTTATTTACGATAAATACTAAAAAACTATACGAGTCGGCTTCTTCTTTTTTATTAAAAACCAAACCTAAAAATTGTGTAAACAAATACTTGCCAATATAAATAACTGCAAGAGATAGAACAGCTATTAGAAATAATTGCCAAAATGAAATATTGATGATTTTAAATTTCTTTGCTGTTAAAGCAACAAAAGAAGCTGTAGATAAAATGAATAAAGAATTTAATAATAATGCAGCAACGTTATCTTGTGAAAGCTGCTCCCTTGTTTGTTTTTGTCTAAAGCTTGCTTGAAAAAAAACGTTAAAAGTGTTTTTAAAATACTTTGGAAAAAATGATTTGATAATGGCTAAAAAAAGCACAATACCAACAAGTAAATAGAAAATAAAATCTTTAGATTCGGAGTTTCTAAATGCTGCAATCATTACTGTTGGCGTTTCATTATTGAGTAATGGAAAATCAATCAGTAATTGGTATACCGAGCTGTCTTTGTAAAAAAAAGGAATACTATCTTGTTTAATAATGGCTGTAGAATCGTTAGTAATACTGTCTTTTAATAAATAGGTAGAGTCATTTGTTTTTACAGTAGTATCTTTTAGTTTAGGTATTGCTTTAATAGTTTTTACAACTTTTGCCTTGGGAACATTAACGTGCAAAGAGTCTTTTTGAGCGTAGCCCCAAAAGCAACTGATAATACAAAAAGATACAAAAAATATTTTCATTAACTAGTGTGAATTAATTGCAAATTAACATACAAAACAGTCCTGTTTTTCTAAAAACCAGAAACAATACCAATGTGAATTTTAGTTTCTTTAAGGTTAAAAGGCAAATCGTTTCGTTTACCCGATGCAAAACTAATATTCAATATTCCTTGTTTTGTTTCTAATGCTAAGCCAACACCAGCCCCAATGTAGTTGTAGTTTTGGGTAGTGTTGAGATTTTGAGTAAAACCTCCATCGGTAAAAGCAAAAAAATATGAGTTTGGGGCAAACAGGTATCTATATTCAAAACTTCCAACTGCATATTGATTTGTAAAAATATTTTCTTCGTCAAACCCTCTCAATAACTTAAACCCACCAATTTGAAACAACTCATTTTGCAAATAATCTTTTGTTTGAATTAACCCATAATTTGCAGCAATTTTTAGTACAGATTGTTTATTCAATCTAATATAATTGGCTGCACTCAACTTGCATTTTAATTGATAAGTATTTGCACTAATAGAATCGTATAAACTAGCATAATTAAATCCACCTGTTTTTAAACTTGTAATAATTGCATTTGATTTTATTTTCTTCTGTCCAAAACTTGCAGATACTTTTATTTCAAAACCCTTTAGTTTATTCACCCTGCTGCCTTGGGTATTGTTATAAAAGTATTCTACGCCTAAATTAGTAATTCCTAAATCTAATACATTAGTCAATTTTTTTGCAGCAATAATATATGCTGTATCTGGCTGAATAAGCCTTGTACTAATGCTGCTAACAAATATTTTAAAACTTGATTGATTAGATAATATGTAGTTTAAGCCCACATCAGTACCCACATTTAAAAATGCAGAATCTCGTTTATACAAATTAAAATTAAAATCAAGCCCAGCATCAGTATTAAAAATGTAAGGCTTGTTAAATCCAATATCTATTCTTGGAGATTGAGGCTGTATTTGCTGCCAATTAATTGCTATCTTCTCCCCTTTAGCAAAAGCATTAAACAAATTCAACTTAGCATCAACAGTTAACAATAATTTGCCATCATTTTGTTGATTATTGGGTAAAAAACCAACAATGGCATCGAATCTATTAATGTTTTTTGGCTCAAGATATAAGTTAATAATGCAGCCCCTAGTTAACATTAAAATATCCCAATTTTTCGATGTGTTTAAGTAGCCTAGTTGATTAATAAGTTGATTTATTTGTTCTAATTTTTCTTTGTTGTATAAATCGCCATTAAATATTTTTAAGTAGTGCTGTAAAAAAAGATTGCTAATGTTAGCATTACCATAAACCCTTATGCTGTCTATCTTGTATTCAACGCCTTTATCAATATGTAGCGTTGCCGAAATTTCGTTTTTATCATTAATTACAACGCTGTCAAAACCAACTTTTGCAAATGGATAGCCATTGTTTTCGTAATAATTTAAAATGATTTCTGGCAAGTGTGTAAAATCGTTATTTGATTTATTTGCTAATAGTTTAACATCGTTAGGAATTGCTAAATCTTTCCAAGTATATAATTCACCAACAAACAAAAAAGCTTCTAAAATATTATCACTTTCAGAAACAGAATCTATTGATGCTGTGATGTAGCCTTTGGCTTTTAAAAGAGAAGGAATTTGTTGAACATATTGTTTGCAAATTGGTTTTGTTGCAAATGTGTTTTTTAAAGTAATAATGTTATTGATAGCAATATTATTCGATGTGATTATTTTCAATGAAATATTTTGACCCATAAGGCTGTAACAGCTTAAAAAAGCAATAACAATTGAAAGCAAATATTTTAAAATGGGTGGTGTCATTTAATAAGCCCTTGTGCTATAAATAAAGGTGCAATTTAAAGATGATATGGTAAGTAATAATCGCAATCAGTAAATGCAATCAATTGGGGTGCTTTACATTCGCAACCTGTATGAGTGATGAACAAAAAAAGAAGGGGTTTAATTTTTTATTGTTAAGGCAAATATTTACTTACGTAAAACCGTATAATAAATATTTATATGGCAGTGTTTTGTTGGCATTATTAATGGCTTTTATTGCTCCAATTCGCCCCTATTTAATACAACTTACAGTAGATAAAGCCACAGGGAAAAATGTTATTGTTCCCAATTGGTTGCAGGCTTTTTTCACCAATGCTCAGCTCAGTAATTTAGAGCAATTTATAATTGCCATTACCCTTTTTCAAATAGCCTTTATTTTTATAGAAACTGCTATACGCTTTGTTTTCACTTTTATTACTGCTTGGCTTGGACAAAATGTTGTAAAGGATTTACGCAGCTATGTTTTCTCAACGATTTTAAACTTACCATTAAATAAATTTGATACTACACCTATTGGCACTTTAACAACCCGAACAATAAATGACATAGAAAGTATTAACGATATTTTTAGCGATGGTTTAATTCCCATTATTGCCGATTTGCTAACAATTGTATTCACCCTTTTTACAATGTTTTGGATAGATTGGAAATTAACCTTAGTAGCTTTAATTCCTTTTCCCATTATTATCATAGCAACAAGTTATTTTAAAAAAAGCGTTAATAAAAGTTATCATAAAGTAAGAAATGCTGTTGCCAATTTAAATTCATTTGTACAAGAGCATATTGCTGGAATGACCATTGTGCAAGCTTTTACAGCAGAAGATAGAGAGTTTAAAAAGTTTAAAAAAATAAATGCCGAACATAGAGATGCAAACATTAAAGCCATTTTTGCCTACAGTGTGTTTTTTCCAATAGTTGAGTTAGTGTTAGCATTTAGCACAGCATTAATTATTTGGTGGGTGCTTGATAATAGAACAGATGCACCTATTAATTTCTCTGGTAAAATTGTAGCGTTTGTAATGTATATGAACTTAATATTTAGACCTCTTAGAATTTTAGCAGATAAATTTAATGTGCTGCAAATGGGTATGATTGCTGCTGAAAGGGTTTTTAAAATTACAAGTGAGGAAAGGAAAGAGGAATTAGGAATTGGGAATTGGGAGAAGCGAGAAACAAATGCCAAACACCAAACATTTTCTGTTGAATTTAAAAATGTTTGGTTTGCCTACAGCAACGAAAATTATGTTTTAAAAAATATTTCATTTGAAGCCAAGGCTGGCGAAACACTAGCATTGGTAGGGCATACAGGTAGTGGAAAAACCTCTATCATTAGTTTAATAAACAAACTGTATCCTATTAACAAAGGCAACATTTTAATCAATAACCAAAATATCGATAATTATGGTTTAGAAGATTTAAGGTTAAATGTGGGTGTGGTGTTGCAAGATGTGTTTTTGTTTTCGGGTTCTATAATGGATAATATTACTTTAAGAAATGCAAGCATTACAAAAGCACAGGTTATTGAAGCAGCAACACTTATTGGTATGCACAACTTTATTATGCAGCTACCCAATAATTACGATTATAATGTAATGGAGCGAGGTAATATTTTAAGTATGGGGCAAAGGCAATTAATTTCGTTTATACGTGTGTTGCTTTATAATCCATCTATTTTAATTTTAGATGAAGCAACCTCATCAATTGATACAGAAAGTGAACAGCTTATTCAGCAAGCAATTAATACTTTAATAAAAGGAAGAACATCAATTGTAATAGCCCATCGTTTATCAACCATTACTAAAGCCAATAAAATTATTGTGTTAGATAAAGGGGAAATAAAAGAACAAGGCACACATAGCGAGTTGCTTATGCTTAAAGGTTATTACAGCGATTTATACCACAGGAATTTTGAGGGTAAAGCAACTCAATAAAAATATTTTTTCGGCTCTTGGCTCACCTCTGTGTTTCTTTGCAGCAATAAATTAAAACTGTTATGAAATTTAAAGCATTTATTGTAGGCTTATGTTGCCTTTTCACTGTATCATCTTGCGATCAATTAAAACAAATTGGGGCATCTATTTTAACCCCATCCAACTTTGAAATGGCAATGGGCTTGCGTGAAGCATTACAGCAAGGATTGTTTACCAGTTTTGATGCTTACAGTAATCCTGCTAGTAACCCTGCATTAGCTTTTGCTTTTCCTGGTGATGCACAAAAAATCATTAATTTGGCAAACAAAGCAGGCTTAGGGCCAGTAATTACAAAAACCACCGACAAGTTTAATGTTGCCATTGCAAAATCATTTACGGCTGCCAAACCCATTTTTTTAGATGCTGTAAAAAATATGAGCTTTAATGATGTAGCTAGTATTTTAATTACCGATAACCAACAAGCAGCAACCGACTATTTTAAAACCACCACCAACACAGCATTAATGAATGCTTTTAGACCCATTGTTGATAGCACTATTAAAGTGGAAGGTGCCAATAAAGAATGGAAAAAAATTGCAGATATTGTTAATAATATTCCTTTTAGTAGTTTTAAGGTAGAAAGTTCTTTAACCGATTTTATTGCAGCACGAGCTATTGATGAAATGTATAAAATGGTGGCTACTGAAGAACAAAAAATTAGAACCAATTTAAACTTTAGAAAATCAGATGTTGTAAGAAAAGTGTTTAGCTATGCCGATGATGAACTA
The DNA here is from genome assembly GCA_049241265.1 of Chitinophagaceae bacterium. Lineage (GTDB taxonomy): Bacteria > Bacteroidota > Bacteroidia > Chitinophagales > Chitinophagaceae > CAIVPM01. Next base: position 15,847 of record JBMLRA010000116.1, on the reverse strand, counting down.
AAGAAAAAGAAAGGACAGTAGTTGTGCGTTAGCTGCACTATTACTGATTTGCTCTCAATTTCAGTTCTTTCTATATTTTATAGCAACCTAATTTGTGTATATAAGAGAGTTGGGCGTCACCAATGAGTAAACTCGTAATCATATTATTTTTAACATTTTTCTGCCACTCTGTTATTGGACAGAAATTTGTTTTTATAGAAGGTGGTAAAATGCGACCAAGTGAGTTCTATATTGATACTGTAATTAACACAGACTTGAAAATTAAAAATAGAATTGTGTTTAAATATTTGGACAGTTTCTACAAAGACTCTTTAAACATTAAAAAGTATCTTGGGAGTAAGTATGACAAGATTTCTAAAGACACAAATGAATATTTTTTTGTTGCAAACTTGACAGACACTATCATTAAAATTAAAAGACAAGGAATGCATTTAGTTGGTCAAGAACTAGCTAGATATGAAAATTTTGGACTAAAGCCATTTAGTTTTTATTGTTACAAAAAATGCACGGCAGGATTGGATTTTGGCGATTTTGAACTAAAGCCAAAACAGATTTTAATAATACGAAATCAAATCAAAAGAATAAAACCACTGATTATTGGAACGCCAAATGCTATTGCAAATATTCTTTTGTCTGACAATGTTGTTTTAAAATCAAGTTCATATCAAAAATCAATTGGTAATATCTTTTTTTATATAGACAAGAACATTGAGGAAGACTTTAACTATGCTAGACGAATGAAACTAATTGCTTTTGATTGGTAGACTTGGCGAACACTCAGCATTAGGTTTGGCATTATTGGGGCTTGACGAATATAGCCTCAGCATTTGCTCTTTATTGTGCTTCAGTTCGGGCTTGACGTTATAAATTTGGCGTATGAATAAAACATCAGCAATATTGCAATTATTGGGCTTTGGTCATTGGCTGACGGAACTCTAATTCCCCAACAAACGCCAAGCCTTTTTCGTTGGGCGTAATTTTTCAAGACCCACAACTTTAAAATCGAAATTATAAATATGAAAAGCTTTTTAGTGATAATTTTTTCTCTCTTTTTCAACTTTGCCTTTTGTCAATCAAATAAACAATTACACAGTATAGAACCAAAATGGAAATTGGGAGATATTAAAAAAGTTCAGACTGAATCGTTTACCAAAGTTTATATAAAAGACAGCCTATTTAACAATACAGAAGCAAAAGCTAATTATTTAATTAAAGTAATTGATACAGCTAAAAACTATACAATATTATATTCCAGTCTACCTAATTCATTAGACATCAAATCAAATTCTTCAATCGCAGAAGTAGATTCTGTTATTGATATTTTTATAACTATTGCAAAAAAAATTGAAAAAGAAACAAAGACTTTTGAATATGAAATTTTAGTTGACAAGAATACTGGTCAAGCTCTCAAAATTAAGAATAGTGACAAGCTAATAAAACTTATAGAAAGTATATCATCTTCAACGATTGACGAATTTGGAGTGAAATTTGGAAAGTCAAATTCTCAAATTGACAGTGCTAAACAAAAATTAGTAAGTGTTTTTAAATTAAAAGAGCCAAAAATTATTGAAACAATTCTCAATGAATATAACTACATTATGACAGCATACTCTTTGGAATTCCCATATAACTCATCAGTTTCTCAAAAAACAATGGTGCACGACGTAAATGCAATGGGAGACTTTGGCGATATTGAAATGCCAGCAATTATTACAACAAGTTCAAAAAAGCAGAATAACACCTTGACAGTTAATACTGATACAGATTATGACAAAGACTTCTTGCTAATACAAATGAAAAAGAAATATAAGAATATGAAAGACCTTACAACTTCTGATATTTTTTTGAGTGAAAAAACAACGACCTTATTTACAACTATGTCAAACTGGATTGTTTCTCAAAAGTCTAATATTATTTTTAAAACGAAAGAAGTGAAAGTAATCAATGAAACACAAGTTTACTTTCAATAAGTTTTCATATACACATTGGACAATAAAACTGCACACAACATTAGTTTTGGCATTATTGGGGCTTGACGAATATAGCCTCAACATTTGTTCTTTATTGTACTTTAGTTCGGGCTTGACGTTATAAATTTGGCATATGAATAAAACATCAGTCCCGACATTCGGGACAATCATTGGGCTTTAGTTATGGGCAGGCGGAATTCTAATTCCCAACAACGACAAGGCTTTTTCGTTGGCAGTAATTTGACACACCAAATCTTAAATCCATATATTCAGCTATTAATATTACTCGGTAAATGAAGCAAGATGAATTAAGAAATATTGCTAAAGAAGCAGACCCCAGAGACTCTCTAACAAAAAAATTATTCTCTGATTTTACTTTTAAACTGACAGACTCTTATCCAAAAAATAACAAGTTTAAAATAGACAAACCATTAATAGTTTTTAAACCAAGTCAAGTTATTAAGTATTCGAGTATTGTGGTTGTAATTTTTTTGTGGACAATTCTGATTTATGGGATATCGGTTCAAAAAAATTTTAGTGTTGCTGCTGTTTTACTTGGTGGACTTGCGATTTTAATTGTAACTATAAACTTTGTTAATAATGCTTTTTATAAACGCAATATTCTTTTCAAAATATATGTTGATAAAGAAGGCATTCAATTTGACACGACCTTACATAAGTGGCAGACAATAGAAAATACAGTGATTGCAAATTATTCCGAAGGTAAAACCCAGATAATCTTGCTAATTATTGTTTCAAAAGACAGTAACTATAATACATACAATTTACAAAACTATACATCAAGACAAATTAAAGAAATTGCCAACTGCATTGAACATTATAAACAGAGTTAAACTACGCCCAACATATGGTTTGGCATTATTGGGGCTTGACGTTATAAATTTTCTTTTCTTCCCCGCAGAGTCTCCCAACGGGGACTCTGCGATATATTTTGAACTGCTATTGATAGTTGCATAAAATTTCATTTTTCATTTGGTTTTCGCCCTTGTTGGTCTTCGCTCCCATATTCGCCGTTGTTGCGTGTTCTACACCAATAACAAATGCTAAAAATTCCATACTGTTTAATTTCAAAATAAAAATAGTACAATGTGTTAAATATAAAAGCAATATTGGTGAAGAACACACAACATTGGCTAAATAAACCTCTTCAAAAATTGCATTTACAACATCCTTCGGCAAGCTCAGGATGACAAGCAGGATTACTGATTGCACTTTAAAAATATCAAGCTATGTATAGCCGAGCTTTTCGAAGCGTTAATTATCAAAAGGGGGTCTAATGAAAAATGATGGTTTGGGTTTAACTAAACAAATACTCCACATCTTCTTTGCTAAGGCTCTTCACAAATCCTTCATCATCCGTTATTAAATCACTGGCAAGTTTGCGTTTCTTTTCTTGTAGTTTCAATATTTTATCTTCTACGGTATCGGTACAAATCATTCTGTAGGCAAATATGTTTTTGGTTTGTCCAATACGATGTGTTCTATCGATGGCTTGTTGTTCAACAGCAGGGTTCCACCAAGGATCAACAATATATACATAATCGGCAGCTGTTAGGTTTAAACCCACGCCCCCTGCCTTTAGAGATATTAAAAATACTCTGCAATTTTCATCGTTTTGAAAACGATTAATAGCTTTTTCTCTATCAGCAGCAGTGGTGCTACCATCAAAATATTCGTAATCTACTCCAAGCTCTTTTAAGCGTTCTCTAATCAATGCCAACATACCCAAAAACTGAGAAAATACAAGGGCTTTGTGATTGCTAATATTTTCGCTAATTTCTCTGCCAAGCTCTTCTAGTTTTACCGAAACATTTGGATATTTTTCGCCATCCGATTCTTTCATTATGGCTGGGCTATCGCAAATTTGACGAAGCTTCATTAATCCTTGCAAAATGGTAAGTTGGCTTCTAGCAATACCTTGATCTTGCACCACACCCATAATTCTATCTCTAAAATCGTTGCGATAAGCATCATAAATTTTGCGTTGCTCATCTCCCATTTCGCAAAACAAAACCATCTCTTGTTTTTCTGGCAAATCTTTGGCTACTTGTTCCTTTGTTCTTCTTAAAATAAAGGGATATAATAATTTGCGTAAATGATCTTTTTGGTCTTTTTCGCCAAACCTATCAATAGGTACTGCAAACTCGCTTTTAAAAAATTCCTGACTGCCCAACATTCCAGGATTTAGGAAGTTCATTTGGGCAAAAATATCGAAGGTATTATTTTGTAATGGCGTACCACTTAAGCACAATCTACCTTTGGCTTTTAGTAGGCAAGCAGCTTTGGTAACCTTGCTTGCAGGGTTTTTTATAGCCTGGCTTTCATCAAGAATTACATAGTCTAAATCTAGTTCTATAAACTCTTTTACATCGCTTCTTAGTGTTCCATAAGTAGTGATAATAACATCGGCTTTTTTTTCGCTCAAGTCATCTTTCATTCTTCCTCCACCATGGTGTACATAAAAACTAAGGTTGGGGGTGAATTTTTTTATTTCATTTTGCCAGTTGAACATTAAGGTTGTTGGACAAACAACCAAGGCTTTTAACTTTCCGTTTTCTACTTTTAAATGATGTAAAAAGCTTAAAGCCTGAATGGTTTTACCCAAACCCATATCATCTGCTAAAATTCCACCCCATTGCACTTCACGCAAATAATTTAACCATTGAAATCCACTGGCCTGATAAGGTCTTAAAATGGGTTCTAAATGTTCGGGAGTTGGTACGTTTTTAATTTCGTAGTTATAGCGTAGCTTATCGTATTTTTCTTCTAGCTGCACAAAAAGTTCTTCTTCGTCACGCTGGCTGTAAAGGTCTTCAATAACACTAAACTGAAACTTACTAAGCTTCATACTGTTTTGCTTGCCTTCGCCAACTTTAAATAGCAAACTGTATTTTCTAATCCAGTCTTCTGGTAAAATACCTAATGTTCCATCTGCTAAAGGCACAAATTGTTGCTTATTTGCCAATGCTTTTTTAACATCGGCAACAGTAACTTTTTGCCCACCGAAATCAATTTCCACTTTCGCATCAAACCAATCGGTATTGCTACTAATAAATATTTTTGTAGATGGGCGAGATGTATTGAAACGATAATTTTTTAATGCCTCAAATCCATAAACAGGAATGTTCATTTCTTTGGCTGCATCAATAAACAAAAAGAACCAATTGTTTTTTAAAACCTCGGCACCCTTTAAAGCCAGCGTGTGGTTATTATTGGGCTTTAAAAACATTGAATGCAGCGATTGTATTTTTTCTACCAACTCATTTTCGGCTGGTACATTACGCTGAATAATTAGTAATCTATCTTCAAATGGCAGAATAATCTTATCCTTGTCGCTTTGTTTTATAGTGAAATTATTATAGCTAAAGACAGGGTCGAATATTAAATATTCGCCTTTTTCTTTTAGCATAATTTTCATCTCGGGTTTAATATTCTTAATCTCTTCTCTATACAAATTGCCAAAATCAACTTCGTATTCTTTTGATAGGGGAAGAATAAAATCTTGTAGTTGTTGGTTCCAATTTTCTTTACTAATGGTAATTGTTCCTGTTGGTAAAAACTTTTCAATGGTATTAACATCTTCGGCTTTTTCCCATAAATAAAGACCTTCGTGATACTGATAAAGAAGCGGTGATATATTTTCTGATTCGTTGATATTTAAATCGAGTAATGGTAGTTTTACCCTGCACTCAACTTCGTAATTATCATTTGTTTTATTAATGATGAAATAGGGAGCAATGGCTTGCTGCGAAACACTAACATTTTCAAGATGATCTGTTGTAAATGTTTTTCCTTCGGGAAGCGTAAATAAATAAAAGCTGCTCGATTGTTCGATGAATATTTTCTTCAATTTAGGGTGAAGATATTCAGCAATTAAAACCCTTGTTTCCTCAGGCAGTTCTTCATCTTTATGATGTATGATATTTTCCCAAATACCACCAAATGGTGAATTGCGATTAATGTATTTACTGATTTCAGCAGGCAACAATTTTCTTAATTGTTGAATGAGTTGTTTGTCATCCTCATCAAAAAAATCAACATTAATATATTTATTTAAATCAATTTTTTCAACCTTTGATACAAAGCCAGTTGAAGTTTCGTTTGGTACACCTTGAATACACTCTACCTGCAAAAATGGATATTGATTTGGATTTACTACAAACACCACCCCAATTTTTAGTTCTGGTTTTTTATCAATAGTTTCTGCAATATTTTCTACTACAACAAGGGGAGCTGTTGTAATGGTTTCTTTGTTGAAGTAGTTGGGTTTAGGAGCGAGTTCTGTAGGTGTAGCTACTCTTTTAATAGTATTATCTAACACACGCAAAAAGGGTCTTCCATCCTGGTAACTAAATTCAAACTTACCCTTTAAGTCATCTTTTAACGAGTAGCCATAAATCGAAAGTAATTTATCTTTAACAGCATCCCAGTTTCTTATACTATCAAAATAGTTAGCACCGTGTTTGGTTAACAGGTGAAGCAATAAAATATTTTTGTGAATACAAAGAGGGTGTTTTGTTTCAGTATTGCAGGTGCAACTAGTGTCAAAATTTCGCTCTTCATTTTTTCTAACAAGAACTTTATAATCTTTACCACTTTCTGTTATGTTTGCCCAAACTGTTTCGTCTTTAGCATCTGTAATTTTAGGCTTATTTGTTCTTAAAAACTCTTCAGCTGCAATAAAAGTTTCAGGGCTGCTGAATATGCGAAGCGATTTTAGGTCAATTTGCTTTATTTTAACAACTGTATGTTTTTGGTTGTACTCAACTTCGTTATTTCCTAAAAGATTTTTGTCGAGCAACTCTTGTAAGTGAAATAATGCAGCAGCTTTATGTCGGCAAATTTCAGTTAAGTTATAGGGGCAACTGCAACGAAGAGACAAGGATTTCTCTAAGCGAAATTGATTAATGTAAACCTTGTAATAGGTATTGTAACCATCGTCTTTTACTCTAAAAACAATATTGCCCATCAATTCATCAAATTCTAGCAGCTCTATAAAATTGCCAGCATTGTGAATTCTTTTTCCACGCCTTACAACTTCTTCTGAACTACTGTTGTAAATACGTTTAATGAGATAGGGTAATGCCATTTTTATGAATGTATTGATGATGATGAAACTGTATAGATGCAATTGTTATTATAACAAATACACATAAATCAGTATGCATCATTGCCTAAAGTGCAACTTGCAAATTTATACGAATGATTATCGCAATAAAAAGTTTAATTAAAATGCTGTGGAAGAAATGTTTGTATTTATCGAGCTATTTGTTTGTTTCCCTTGGTATAAAAATAAATAAGGGTAAAAATAATGCTGTATACTGCTACATTAAAAACAGTGTGATGGTTTGGAAAACTATTGGCATTATTAGTTTTATTTACAAGTATCAACAAGCCTGCTACACGAATCATATTAGCAAAACAAATAATTAATGCACCTGTAAATAACCAAATAATTTTTTTTGTTGAATTTGATGGATACACTAAAACGAAAGCTGTCCAGCAACTTAAAACACCATATCCGGTACAACTGTAAACCATATTTACCTGCATTCCACCAATAATTTTTAAAGAAATAGTATTGATAATTGTTGTTGAGTAACCAAAGCCAGAACAAATTATTGCAGCTCCTTTTAAAATAAATAATCTAAGCCATTGGATATAGTTTAAATAGGTATCGCAAAAGGGAGAGTATAAACCACCCTTAGCCGTAATACCAATCCAAAATTCGGTACCAAAATATGAAACAGAAAAAAGACTTAGCAGTTTTGTTAAAAATAAAGCCTCGGGGTATTTTTTAAAAAAATGGGAAAGCATAGTTATACTTTTATGTAGATTCTTTTTTTATCTAGCAAGTAACAAATTGCCCAATAAAAGAAAATTAAAATTATTGCATATAGCAGCGAACCAATCCTTAAATCTGAGGCAACGTGTTTGCAAATATGTTCATAAAACCAAGAAAGAGGATTTAAGGTAATGGCTTTTCCAGCTTCATCTACGTCAGCAATTCTAATAAGCTTTAGTACTCTTGGTAAAAAGCCACTTAAAACAAAGATGAATAAAGGGTTTTTGCCAAATACATCAAAAAATTTGGCCCAAATGCCTTTGATATTTTTAAATTCAATGAGGTAAATCATAACCGCAATAGTAACTATTGCCAAACCTGTTGTGTAGACAGTGTAACTGCTAGTCCACATTTTTTTGCTAATTGGAAAAACCATATCCCACCAATAGCCAATAACAAGCAATATGCAACCAGCCACAAATAGGTTGGCTAGCATTTCATATGTTTTGCCCTTTTTTTGAATGTAATAACCTACAAAGTAGCCAAATAAAACTTGCACAATTGCTGCAATAGAACTAGTGAGACCCTCATAATCGAAGTGATAAACTTTATCGTTAACTTTATCAGCATGTAATAAATGATGTTTGCCAATTATTGATATATCTATGTTATTTCCAAAAAAACCTGTTAACGAATAGGGGTTTTCGTTTGTCCCTAATGTGCAACAAAGTATCCAGTAAATTAATAGTATTGCAATGCTTATTATTAATGCAGTTTTAGGTTTAAAGTAAAATGCTATAACCGCAGCAAAAAAATAACAAATGGCTATCCTTTGTAAAACACCCAAAAGCCTAACCCCGTCTTCGAAACTATTTCCTAGAGCATCTTTATTTATAAAAGCCCATTGTTTGAATACTAATTGATTGTTATCCCATACAAAAAATGGACACCAATTTAACAATAGTCCTATTGTAAAAATTAATAAAGCCCTTTTAATAACTTTTTTAAAAAAAAACGAGTGGCTGTTTTGTTGAAACCTAGGCATTACAAATGCCATTGCATTGCCAACAGCAAATAAAAAAAATGGAAAAACCAAATCTGTTGGTGTACAACCTTGCCACTCTGCATGGTCTAGAGGTGAAAAAATATGGCTCCAACTACCAGGGTTATTTACCAAAATCATTAGGGCTACCGTTGCACCCCTAAAAACATCTAATGAAAAAAATCTATTATTCATATGAAAGTAAAAATATGATTTTGCGTATTAATGTAAGTTGATGTCAGGCAAATAAAAGGAATGATATTGGTAGTGTTGTATACTTTTCTCAAATTTTATCGTTAGTTTTGCCATTCGCTTTTTGGAATTTTTAAATTCATTACCAGTTTTTATAATTCAAACTAGCTGAAATTGGTACTAAAAGCCTAGATTTAAGGTGATTTTAATTTTTTTGCATTCCGTCTGGGATTTCTCAACTAAAACCAGCACGATTAATAAGTTTTCAGAAATTTACTGTGACTTATGTGGCGGAGCTGTACAATTCTCATAAAAAATTCAAAAATGAATAAACAAAAACTACTCTACTCAATAATTTTAACAATCGTTTTGGGTCTTTCAATGTCATGCAAAAACGTAAAAAAAATTAATACAGAATATAATTATTTTCAAAAAGGGTTAGATAGCATTCAGCCGATAGCTTATGTAGAACCAATGCTCAAGGAAAATGATTTGATTAGTATACAAGTAATAGCAGGTTCTTCAAGACAGGAGGATGCCGCTTTATTTAATTTGTCAGCAGGAGTAGCAATAAATAATGCAGGATACCAGATTGATGTAGATGGAAATATAGAATTGCCTAAGATTGGTAAAATTAAAGCTGCTGGACTAACAAAGCAACAGTTGGCTTTATCAATTCAAAACAAGTTGGTTGATGAGGTAAAAAATCCTTTAGTGGTTATAAAGTTTTTAGAGTTTAAGGTTAATGTTCTTGGAGAGGTAAAAAAACCTGGAGTTGCAAAATTTAGAACTGAAAAAGTTACCGTTTTGGATGCTATAGCTGAGGCTGGTGATTTGCTTGAACTTGGTAAAAGAACAGACATAATTGTAATGCGTCAGACGCAGGGAAAGTATGAAACCTATAAAATAGATTTAACAAGCACTGCTTTTATTAATAGTCCAGCATATTATTTACAACAGAATGATGTTATATATGTAGGTGCAAATACAAAAAAATTAACATCTCTTAGCGATGAAAATAAAGACCCACAAAGAACGTTTCAAATTATTATTTCATCGGTATCGGCTTTAGCACTAATACTTAACACTATAATAATACTCAAAAGGTCTTAGTTTATTAAACTCATTTTTTATTTTATAATCAGGTAATGCAAAAAAACGACAATATTTTAGCAGTTGATGCAGAAAAAAAGTCAACCCCGACAGAGATGCTTTTTATGTACCTGTCATACTTACCATTATTTATTGTAAGTCTAGCTTTGTGTATAACAGCTTCGTATATATATGTTAGATACCTAGTGCCTAAATTTAGGAACTATGGAACTATTCTTGTTAGAAGTGATGATAAGGCGGCTGGAGGGTCTATTAGGGGAGGAAGTAGTGATTTGATTGATGCAGCAATGTTTGGAGGTAAGAAGATTAATATGGACAATGAGATAGAGCTAATGAAGTCTAAAATCTTTTTATCAACAGTTACAGCTAAGAAAAATTTTAATGTACAATACTACGCAGAAGGTAAAGTTAAAAGATCTGAGGTTTATGTAGGTTCAATTCCGTTTCAAGTTGTTTTTGATAATATTCCAGACTCCTTGAATACTTATAGTTTTAATTTCAAAAACCTATCAAAAAATGGTGGTGTAGTATTTCAAAAAAAAGGAGGTAAAACTTTAGAAGAAAAAACCTTTAACTGGGGTGTGCAAATAAAAAATTCAGGAGTATCATTAACATTAAATAAAACAAATACAGTCGATAATTTTGAGACAGAATACTCTGTTGTTTGGAAACCAATTAAAAAAGCCGCTTCTGAAATTTATAATGGGCTGTCTGTTTCCCCGCTTAGCCCTAAAACAACAATAATTACTTTAACATTCGTTTCGGAAAATCCACAAAGAGGTGGAGATATTTTAAATACGTTAATAAAAGAATACATTAACCAAAATATAGAAGAGAAAAATCGAGCATCTAAAAATACAGTAGATTTTATCAACAACCGGTTGGCTGTTGTAAGAGACGAATTGGATGGTGTTGAAGATAAATCTTTAGCATTTAAAAAGGCAAACCCATATTACTATCAAAAAGAGTTGCTGGGAAATAAATTTAAGGAATATGACGATAATACTAAAGAATATGTAGCAATTCTTGGAAGATTAGATATGGCATCACAACTTAAAAAAAGAATTGTTGAAACCAACGATTTAGATTTGGTTCCTTCATATCTTGGAATTGAAGATCCCACTATATCTTTTTTAGTAACCAACTACAATCAGTGCAAATTAATTTTAGCCAATGATGAAAAATCATTAGGTAAAAAAAGTGATGGTATTGTAAAATCTAAAATTGCATTGGAGGAGTCTAAAAATAATTTGTTGAAAAGATTAAAAGACTTTTCAGAAGACCTTGAACAAAGACGAAGAAAACTCTATGAATCAGATGAAAGCATAAAAAAGCTTTTTGGAGGCACTGCTGATTATGAAAGAACTTCTATTGGGATTACAAGAGATCAAAAAATAAAAGAGGCTTTGTATGTTTACTTGATGCAAAGGAGAGAAGAAACTCTTGTAACATCTTCGGCAACATCATCAAATTACCAGCAATATGATGAAATTGTTGTACCAAGTAGTCCTTTTGAACCAGATCAAAGCAAATGGAGATTATATGGTATTATCCTTGGACTATTAATTCCAATTGGCTTGATATACTTACGAACATTATTAAATGATAAAGTAACTAGTAGAGAAGATATTACAAAAAAAACGAGTTCTCCTTTTATTGGTGAAGTTGGGCATTATAGCAATACAAAAGCATTCGTTGTTGCACATAAAAGTAGAAGTATTATTTCGGAACAGTTTAGAATTATTAGAACAAATCTTCAGTTTTTATTAAAAGGAGACGCAAAAACAGTTCTTGTAACATCATCAATTAGTGGTGAGGGTAAGTCATTCGTTACACTAAATCTTGGTGCCGTTTTAGCAATTTCTGGAAAAAAGGTAGCTGTACTAGAGTTTGACCTTAGAAAACCAAGAATTATAAAGAGTATTGGTGTTGAGAAAAAAGAAATGGGTATTAGTAACTTTCTAATTGGTCAAACCAATTCTTTGGATGATTTGTATTACACATTTGAACAATATCCAACATTGCATATCTATGGTTGTGGACCAATACCTCCAAATCCATCTGAATTAATGTTGGGCGTACATATGAAGAGTTTATTTGATAAATTGAAAGAGACTTATGATTATGTTATTATTGACTCTGCACCAGTAGGATTAGTGAGTGATACATTTACAATTGCAGATTATGCAGATGCTGCCTTGTATGTGATACGTCAGCGATATACACTGAAAAAACAAGTAGACTTTATAAATGATATCTACACAGGTAACAAACTACCTAATATGGGATTAATTATTAATGATGTTAAAGTTGGTGCTAGATACGGATATTATGGTTATGGCTATGGTTATGGCTATGGCTATGGCTATGGTTATGGCTATGGCTATGGTAAAGGCTACGGTTATGGATATGTAACAAAAACATCAGGTCATTATTTCGACGATATGGCTGAAGTTGGGCCTGTAAAAAAGTTTTTTAAAAAAATATACACATCGCTTTTTGGTTCTTCAAAAGCTTCAGGAGGCGATAAAAAAGCATATTAAATAATATTCCTATGTGTAGAATTGCGGCGATTTTAAGCAAAAATGTAAAAACACTCGATAGCAATATTGGTGTTATGTCAAATGCTATGCACCGAGGTGGGCCTGATGATTACGGCTGTCTTGTTAATGAACAATTAGGATATGCTTTAGGTCATAGAAGACTCTCAATAATAGATTTATCATCAGCAGGCCATCAACCGATGATTGATGAAAAAAATAAAATTGAAATTGTTTTTAATGGCGAAATTTATAATTATAAAATATTAAAAGAGGAGCTTCAAAAATTTGGACACATATTTTCATCAGAATCTGATACAGAGGTTTTAATTAAAGGATATAAACAGTGGGGAGCCGAGGATTTATTAAATAAGGTTAAGGGGATGTTTGCTTTTGTACTAATAGATCTTGAAAATAAAATATTTTTAGCAGCCCGTGATCACGCAGGTATAAAACCATTATATGTTGCACGAGAGGCAGATGAAATATTCTTTTCCTCAGAAATTAGAGCAATTAAAGCATTAGATAAAAATTGGGAAGAAAACCCTAATTGGCCAATTTGGTTTTTAACTTATGGTTTTTTGCCAGAACCTATAACAACATTACAAAATGTAAAGCAAATACCTAGAGGGCATTATATTACAATCGATCTTGAAACAAGGAAAGAAACGCTTGCTAGGTATTGTAGCTATGAATACAACAATAATATAGTACCGTATGCTGAGGCTGTCGAAAAAACCAGAAAGTTGGTTGATGAGTCTATAAAAAGACATTTAATTGCAGATGTGCCAGTTGGCGTGTTTTTAAGTGGCGGAATTGATAGTAGCATTTTAGCAATTATTGCTCAACAACAATTAACATCTCCTGTAGAAACAATTAGTATATATTTTGATGATGAAAAATTTTCTGAAAAAGAATATCAAGAAATTATCATAAAAAAAACGGGTGTAAAACATCATTTATACAAAGTAACAAAAGATGAGTTTTTAGCATCATGGAACGAAATTTATGATAGTATTGATCAACCTTCTACAGATGCAATTAACACACACTTTATATGCAAATTTGCAAGACAAAATGGATTAAAAGTGGTGCTTAGTGGTTTAGGTGCCGATGAAATTTTTGGTGGTTATCCATCTGTGAAAAGAGCACCAAAATTAAACACATACCTGCGATTTGCAATGCTTAATAAATTTTTACCATCAAGCATTATTGGTTCTTACCCTAGAAAAAAAATTGAATTTCTAAGCAAGAAAATAGCAAGTTCAGAGTATTTACTTTACCGTGGGCTATTTGCACCGACCGATGTGGCAAAAATTTTAAATATAAAAGAAGCAGATGTATGGAAAGAACTCTCAACATTCTCGTTTCAGGAGGATACGTTAAATCTTTCAGCACAAAATAAAGCAACGTATTACGAAACCGCTATCTATATGCAAAACCAATTGTTAAGAGATAGTGATACACAAAGTATGTGGTATGGGTTAGAGTTAAGGGTTCCATTCTTAGATAGAGATTTGATGAACTATGTAAATAATTTGCATCCTTCTGTTAAATTTCCAGAAATTCAAACAAAACCTAAACCTCTTTTGGTTGATGCTTATATTAATGATCTTCCAAGGCAAATTTGGGATCGTCCAAAAAAAGGATTTACATTTCCTTTTGAAAATTGGTTTGCATATATGAACATTTTTAAAAACCAACAAATTATACCAATTTGGGCTTACGAAAATTTTAAAAAGGGCAAACTAAACTTTTCAAGAATTTGGGCAATTTTTTTAGCAACCCCCAAAAAGAAATTATCTCAAATAAATAAATTTGATTAGTAGAAGCAAGATGATTCAGGTAGTACATTTTCAAAGAAAGAAAAGAGAGCAGGGGAATCATAGTATTGAGAGTTATTTCTCAACAATTAGAGAATTACAGCCATCAGATATTAACATAACAACCAAAATTTCTAAATATTTAAGCAATGGAATTTGGAGGCGTATTTGTGATACCATTGAAGCTGTTTTTTACCAAAAAGATATCAATCATATAACTGGCGATATTCATTTTGTTGGCACATTACTCACCAAAAAGAAAAACATCTTAACTATTCATGATTGTGGTTCATTAAAAAGACTATCGGGAATAAGGTTTAAAATTATTAAATTTTTTTGGTACACACTACCTGCTAGTAGAAGTAATATTATTACTGTAAATTCGAATGCTACAAAACAAGATTTGCTGAGTTACATTAATTTTCCAGCAGAAAAAATAAAAGTAATTCACATTTTTGTTCCAATCATTCATCAACCTTTTTTAAAACAATTTAATTCGCAAAAGCCAATAATTCTGCAATTAGGAACTGCACATAACAAAAATATTCACCGAGTAGCCCAAGCCTTAAAGGATATCAGTTGTAAGTATTTAATTCTTGGAAAATTAGATGCTGAAACAACAAACGTTTTAAACGAAAATAATATCGATTTTGAAAATATAGATAAATCTATATCAGATGAAGATGTAGCAAAGCTTTACCAACAGTGCGATATTGTTTCCTTTGCATCAACATTAGAAGGGTTTGGAATGCCCATTATTGAAGCAAATGCAACAGGAAGAGTTGTCGTTACTAGTAATGTGGCATCAATGCCAGAAATTGGGGCAAATGCTGTGGAATATGTAAATCCCTTTGATGTACAATCTATACGAAATGGATTTTTGAAAGTAATTAACGATAGCAACTACAGAGAAGCATTAATTCAAAATGGATTTGAAAATGTGAAAAGGTTTGATAAAAAAAAGATAGCCAATCAATATTTTGATTTATACAGAAGTTTGGTTAATACACAAAAAGATTAATTTAAAAAAGAAGAAATAATGAGTAATTCGACAGAATGGGATGTTGAAATTTTACCTAAAGAAAGTTTATTTAAAATTGACTTTAGGGAAATATGGAAGTATCGCGATTTGTTAATGATGTTTGTAAAAAGAGACTTTGTTGCAGCATATAAGCAAACAATTTTGGGTCCTATTTGGCATTTTATACAGCCAATACTTACAACATTAATGTTTTTGCTTTTATTTGGTAAAATTGCTAATATACCTACAGATGGTATAGAAGCCATTCCTTTTTATATGAGTGGCGTAACAATTTGGAACTATTTTTCTATATGCTTAACTGGTACGTCTAACACTTTTG